>NZ_JBFTLX010000039.1:0-36300 GCF_056396665.1 Cupriavidus sp. 05T313
CCCGAGCACCGCCTGCATCGTCGACGCTGCCGACGACCGCGACATCCCTGCCCTGCGCCTGTCGGAGGGCAACCTGGTGCAACTCGGCTATGGCAGCCGCCAGCGCCGCATCTGGACCGCCGAGACCGACCGCACCGCCGCCATCGCCGAGAGCATCTCGCGCGACAAGGACCTGACCAAGAGCCTGGTGGAGTCATGCGGCGTGCCCGTGCCCGAAGGCCGGCTGGTGGAAAGTGCCGCCGACGCCTGGGACGCCGCCGAGGACATCGGCCTGCCGGTGGTGGTCAAGCCCTATGACGGCAACCATGGCCGCGGCGTGTTCACCAACCTGACCACCCGCGAGGAAGTCGAGACCGCCTACGGCGTGGCCATCGACGAAGGCAGCGGCGTCATCGTCGAACGCTTCGTGCCGGGCAACGAACACCGCCTGCTGGTGGTGGGCGGCCGCCTGGTGGCCGCCGCCATGGGCGAGACCGCCAGCGTGACCGGCGATGGCAAGTCGACCATCGACGAGCTGATCGAGTCGCAGATCAATTCCGATCCGCGCCGCGGCAGCACCGAAGATCACCCGCTCAACAAGGTCCGGCTGGATTCGGCCGCGCGCCTGGAGCTCAAGCGCCAGGGCTTCGACGCCACATCCGTGCCGCCCGAAGGCAAGCACGTGCTGATCCAGCGCAACGGCAACGTCGCCTTCGACGTGACTGACCGCGTGCATCCCAGCGTGGCCGCGCATGCCTCCCTGGCCGCCCGCGTGGTCGGCCTGGATATCGCCGGGGTCGACCTGGTGGCGCAGGATATCTCGCGCCCGCTCGCCGAGCAGCGCGGCGCCATCGTCGAGGTCAATGCCGGCCCTGGCCTGCTGATGCACCTCAAGCCCTCCAACGGCGAAGCGCGCCCGGTGGGCCGTGCCGTCGTGGATCACCTGTTCCCGGCCGGCGAAGGCGACGACAACGGCCGCATTCCGGTGGTCGGCATCACCGGCACCAACGGCAAGACCGTGGTGGCCAAGCTGGTGGCGCGCCTGCTGCAACTCTCCGGCAAGCACACCGGCCTGGCTTGCAGCGACGGCCTCTATCTCGACCGCCGCCAGGTCCAGGGCGGCGACCGCGCCAACTGGGACGCAGCCCATCGCATCCTGATGAACCGCGCCGTCGATGCCGCCGTGCTCGAAAACGACAGCGGCGCCATCCTGTCCGAAGGCCTCGCCTACGACCGCTGCCAGGTCGGCGTGGTGACCAACATCGATGTGCCCGACCATCTCGGCCAGTACTACGTCGAAGAAGTCGAGAAGATGTACAACGTGCTGCGTACGCAAGTCGACGTGGTGCTGGACGGCGGCGTGGCGGTGCTCAACGCGCGCGACCCGCTGGTGGTGGAGATGGCGGAGCTGTGCGACGGCGACGTGATCTTCTTCGGCCTGTCCGCGGACCTCCCCGCCATTGCCGCGCATCGCGCGGCCGGACGCCGCGCGGTCTATGTGCGCGACGGCAAGGTAGTACTCGCCACCGGCAGCCGCGAGACGCCGCTGACCGACGTGGCGGCGATCCCTCTCACTTATGCTGGCCGGGTGGCCTTCCAGGTCGAGAACGTGCTGGCGGCTGTCGCCACCGGCTGGGCTCTTGGCATCTCAAACGACCTGATCCGCGCTGGCGTGGTGACCTTCGATGTGGGCCAGGTGGATGCGCCCGGCCGCTTCACGCTGTTCGAGCGCAACGGCGCCACCGTGGTGATCGACGACGCCCACAATGCCCCGGCGYTGGAAGCGCTGGTGGCCGCGCTGGAACGCTTCCCGAGCGATCGGCGCGTGGTGGTGTATGGCGCCGGCGTGCAGCGACGCGACGAAGACATGGTCAAGCAAGGCAAGGTGCTGGGCGCCGCCTTCGACCGCGTCTTCCTGTGCGAGGATCGCTCCGTCAACAGCGCCCTGCCCGATGCCGAAGCGCGCGCGCTGCTCAAGCAAGGCCTTTACGAAGGCCGCCGCGTGACCAAGATCATCGACGAAGGCACGCGCCGCCAGGCCATCGAGGCCGCGCTCGCGCAAGTCGTGGCCGGCGACCTGCTGGTCCTGCAATGCGATGAGGCATCGACGCTGCCGACCATCGATCTGGTGCACCAGTGGATGGGCCAACCGGGCCGCCGCGCCTGATCCGGAAGGAAACTGATTTCATGSAAGTCTCACGTATCCGGGCCCTGCGCGGCCCCAACCTGTGGTGTCGCCACACTGCCATCGAAGCCATCGTATCGTGCTCCGACRAGGCCCACACCCTGGCCGACCTGCCCGGTTTCGAAGAGCGCCTGCGCGCGCGCTTTCCCGAGGTGGGCCCGCTGCGGCCCGACGACAACGAAGGCGTGGTGTCGCTGGCGCACGCGCTGGAATGCGCGGCGATGCGCCTGCAGGCGGAGGCCGGCTGCCCGGTCAGCTTCAGCCGCACCGCGCCTACCGTCGAACCCGGCACCTACCAGGTGGTGGTGCAGTACAGCGAGGAGGAAGTCGGACGCCTCGCGATGGAACTGGCCGCCACGCTGTGCCGCGCCGCGCGCGACGACGTGCCCTTCGACCTGGCCGACGCGCTGCATCGCCTGCGCGAGCTCGACGAAGACCTGCGCCTGGGACCGAGCACCGGCTCCATCGTCTATGCGGGCGTGGCACGCGGCATTCCTTACCGTCGCCTGACGCAAGGCAGCATGGTGCAGTTCGGCTGGGGCAGCAAGCAACGCCGCATCCAGGCCGCCGAAACCGATATGACCAGCGCCGTCGCGGAATCGATCGCGCAGGATAAGGAACTCACCAAGACCTTGCTGCACGCGGCCGGCGTGCCGGTGCCGATGGGCCGCTCGGTATCCGATCCCGACGAAGCCTGGGCCGTGGCGCAGGAAATCGATGCGCCGGTGGTGGTCAAGCCGCGCGACGGCAACCAGGGCAAGGGCGTGGCGGTGCGTATCCGCACCCGCGAGGAAATCATCGCCGCCTATGAGGTGGCTGCGGACATCAGCTCCGACGTGATCGTCGAGCGCTATATCCCCGGTCACGATTTCCGCCTGCTGGTGGTGGGCAATCACCTGGTCGCCGCTGCCCGCCGCGACCCGCCCCAGGTCACCGGCGACGGCAAGCACACCGTGCGCGAGCTGGTCGAGGAAGTCAATCGCGACCCGCGCCGCGGCGAGGGCCACGCTACCTCGCTGACCAAGATCCGCTTCGACGATATCGCGCTGGCTACGCTGGCCAAGCAAAACCTGACGGCGGACTCCGTGCCGCCCAAGGGCACCCGCGTGGTGCTGCGTAACAACGCCAACCTGTCCACCGGCGGCAGCGCCACCGACGTCACCGACGACGTCCACCCCGAAATGGCCGCGCGCGCCGTGGCCGCCGCGCGCATGGTCGGCCTCGACATCTGCGGCGTCGACGCGGTCTGCGAGACCGTGCTCAAGCCGTTCGAGGAACAGGCAGGCGGCATTGTCGAGGTCAACGCAGCGCCGGGCCTGCGCATGCATCTGCAGCCCTCCTACGGCAAGGGCCGCGCGGTGGGCGAGGCCATCATCTCCACCATGTTCTCCGACGGCGACGATGGCCGCATCCCAGTGGTGGCGGTCTCCGGCACCAATGGCAAGACCACCACGGTCCGCCTGATCACCCACCTGCTCGCCGCCAGCGGCCTGCGCATGGGCATGACCGGCACCGACGGCGTCTACATCAAGGGCGAGCGCATCGATACCGGCGACTGCAGCGGCCCGCGCAGCGCCCGCAATGTGCTGATGCACCCCGACGTGGACGCCGCCGTGTTCGAGACCGCGCGCGGCGGCCTGCTGCGCGAAGGCCTGGCCTTCGACCGCTGCGACGTGGCGGTGGTCACCAATGTGGGTGAAGGCGATCACCTCGGGCTGTCCTACATCAGCACCGTGGAAGATCTCGCCGTGCTCAAGAGCGTCATCGTGCAAAACGTGGCGCCGCATGGCATGGCGGTGCTCAATGCAGCCGACCCCATGGTGGTACGCATGGCGGACGCCTGCCCCGGCGCCGTGACCTTCTTCGCGGCCGACCTGAACAATCCGGTGATGGCCACGCACTGCGCGCAGGGCAAGCGCGTGGTGTACGTCGAGGACGGCCATATCGTGGCCGCCGAAGGCGAGAACCAGGTTCGCATTGCGCTGTCGGGCATCCCGCTGACGCGCGGCGGCACCATCGGCTTCCAGGTCGAGAACGCCATGTCCGCCACGGCCGCGGCTTGGGCGCTCGGCATCGACTGGGATGTGATCCGCCGTGGCCTCGCCACGTTCGTCAACGACGCAGCCAATGCGCCCGGACGCTTCAATGTGTTCGACTACAAGGGTGCGACGCTGATCGCCGACTATGGCCACAACCCGGATGCGATCCAGGCGCTGTGCAACGCCATCGAGGGCATGCCGGCCAAGYGCCGTTCGGTGGTGATCAGTGGCGCGGGCGACCGCCGCGATGTCGACATCCGCCGCCAGACGGAGATTCTTGGCGGTGTATTCGACGAGGTGATCCTGTATCAAGACCAGTGCCAGCGCGGCCGGGAAGACGGCGAAGTACTGGCTCTGCTGCGCGAAGGCCTGGAAGGCGCCAGGCGCGCGAGCGCGATTGAGGAGATCCGTGGGGAATTCCTCGCCATCGATACCGCGCTGTCGCACCTGCAGCCGGGCGACCTTTGCCTGATCCTGGTGGACCAGGTGGAGGAAGCGCTGGGGCATATCGAGCAGAGGATTGCCCAGGGGTGAGGGTGGGAGTCGCCTCGCGGTAAACAAGAAAGCCAGCCTTATCGGCTGGCTTTCTTGCTTTCTTGCTTTCGTGCTGCGGGGCGCGGCGTAGCTTCTTTGAGCGGCGTTGGCTCTTGCATTCAACAGCCATACGACATCGCCCTGCGAGGTTGGTCGCTGTTTCTTTTTGCGGCGATGGTTGTTGCACCCAAGTGCGTACGACATCCCCCTGCGGGGGATGCCGGTCACTCTTCTTTGCTTCGGCAAAGAAGACTAACGAGAAGAAAGCCGACCCTGCCGGGGGCAGAGCAATCAGGCCTATGAGGCTCGGTGGTTTCGTCGTACGGCCCGGAGTTCCGGCGAGCTTCTGCCGGTACCGGCTTGAGCGGCCACGAATCTRCCAGCTTCCGGGATTCACGGTGGGCCCCCCGGTAGCGGACATCACATGCTACAAGCCGTCTGTCGCGCGCGAAGTGGGCGGCCACGAAGTTGCAAGCGCACCGGTTCCGTCGTGGGCGCGGTGGCACCGCTTTGAAAAGCCCGAAACCTTGACCACTGCGCCCGCCCCACTACGAAACCATTGGCGGGCGATGTGTCGTGGTGGTTCGCGCCGGTAACGGTAGATGGTCGAATGGGCAAGGATTCCGCTACCGGGGGCCACACCACGAATCCTGGAAATTGGCAGATTCGTGGCCGCTCAAACCGGTACCGGCAGATGCCAGCAGAACTGTAGCCGTACGACGAATCTCCTGTCCCTTGCACCCGCGATTGCTCTGCCCCCGGCAGGGTCGGCTTTCTTCTCGTTAGTCTTCTTTGCCGAAGCAAAGAAGAGTGACCGGCGTCCCCCGCAGGGGGATGTCGTACGCACTTGGGTGCAACAACCATCGCCGCAAAAAGAAACAGCGACCAACCTCGCAGGGCGATGTCGTATGGCTATTGGGTGCAAACGCCAACACCGCCAAAATCAAAAACCACCTCCCCCTACCCCCTACCCCCTAATGCCTCCCCGGCAGCGACAACCGCCGCTCCAGCCGCCGCTGCACCTGCGACAACGCCGTACTGAGCATCCAGTAGATCGCAGCCACCGCAAGATAAAGCGGCAGCGGCTGGTAGGTTGCCGCTATCACCTCCTGCGCCGTGCGCAGCAGTTCGGTCACGGTAATCACCGACACCAGCGAGGTGTCCTTGATCAGGCTGATCAGGCTGTTCGACAGGCTTGGCACCGCCAGCCGCAACGCCTGCGGCCCTACCACGTAGCGCAGCGTCTGGCCCTGGGTCAGCCCCAGGCTATAAGCCGCCAGCCACTGGCCGCGCGGGATGCCAAGGATGGCGCCGCGCATGCTTTCGGAAAGATAAGCCCCCACGTTCAGGCTCAGCGTGAGCACGCCGGCCGGCGTGGGCTCCAGTGCAATGCCGATGCCGGGCAACCCGTAGTACACCACGAAGATCTGCACCAGCAGCGGCGTGCCGCGCATGATGCTGACATAGACCCGCGCGATGGCCATCAGCACACGCCGGTGGCTGATGCCCATCAGGGCGACCACGGTGCCGATCACCAGTCCGAAGACCATCGACAGCAGGGCAAACTTGATGGTGAGCAACATGCCCTGCATCAGCACGGGCAGCGAATCGGCGACAAGCTGGAGAGCGGACATGGTAGGCCCTGGAGCATGCCGGCCACGGCAACGAGGGCGGCCATGGCAGCATCACAACGTCACAACGCCCGGTTGACAGGCTCGCGCCCGGCAGGCGCAACCCGCGCTTACTTGGCCGGCCTGGTCACGTCCGCGCCGAACCACTTCACCGAGAGCTTGCCGAGGCTGCCGTCCTTGCGCATCTCGTCGAGCGCGCGGTCGATGGCCTGCCTGAACTTCGGATTGTCCTTGCGGAAGGGGATCGCCACCTCGGCATTGCCACCTTCGACGATCGCGCCGGGCCGCAGCGGCAGGCTCGACGTCTTGATCAGGTAGCCGATCATCAGGCGGTCGTTGAGCGCGGCGTCCACGCGTTCCGCCGCCAGGTCGCGCAGGTACTCCGGTGCGCCGGGATAGGTCTTGACGTCGATGCCGGCCACCGACTTGGCCAGCTCGTTGTAGTTGCTGCCCAGGCTCACCCCGAGCTTCTTGCCCTTCAGGTCATCGAGCGATTTGAACTGGCGCTTGTCGTCTTTGCGCTGGATCAGCTGCGCTGCCGAATAGACATAAGGCGTGGAGAAATCCAGCACCTGCTTGCGCTGCGGTGTGACCGCGACCTGATTGACGATCACATCGAACTTGCCAGCCTGTAGCCCGGCAATGATGCCGCTCCACTCGGTGGTGACGAACTCCGGCTTGACGCCGAGCTTGGCCGCCACGCCCTTGGCCACGTCGACGTCGAAACCCTCCAGCTGGTTGCCGCCGCCGCGGTAGTTGAACGGCGGATAGGTACCCTCCAGGCCAATCTTCAGCACGCCGGCCTGCTTCACGGTGTCGAGCAGGTCGGCGGCCTGCACGGCGGCACCCGTTGCCAGCAGCGAAACGGCGAGCAGTGCCCCGAGGCAGCCAGTACGAAGCGATCGCATATGTTCTCCAGTCAGCACAAGCGGCGCGAACCGCATTCGCGCCGCCAAGGGTTGGCCCACCAGGAGCGTAGACCTGCATTGAGCCTACCGCAACTTCCCGTTGCACAGCAATAACGATTCGCCCTGCCCGCGCCGGCCTGGCCTACTGGAACGCCTTGTCGTTAGGCTGTGCGTAAAGATCCTTCATCTCGGCCGAGAGCGGATAGTTGAGATTGATGCCGCGCGGCGGGATCGGCGACTGGAACCATTTCTTGTAGAGCTGCTCGGCGCGGCCGCTGGTCATCAGCCCGGCGATTACGCCATCGGCCAGCTTCTTGAAGGACGGATCGTCCTTGCGGAACATGCACGCGTAGTTCTCCGTCTGCAGCGGCGTGCCTACCACCGTCCACTCGCCGTGGTTCTTGGCCTTGGTCAGCTCACCGTACAGCAGCGGCTCGTCCATCACGAAGGCCACCGCGCGGCCGGTCTCCAGGATCAGGAAGGACTGGCCGTGATCCTTGGCGCTGATCAGGTTCATGTTCATGCCCTTCTCGCCGTTCATCTTCACCAGCAGGCGTTCGTCGGTGGTGCCCGCCGTGGTCACCACGTTGCGGTCCTTCAGGTCCGGGAAGTCCTTCACGCCCGAGTCCTTCTTSGTCAGCATGCGCAGGCCGTAGACGAAGAGGCTGTTGGAAAACGCCACCTGCTTCTGACGCTCGAGGTTGTTGGTGGTGGTGCCGCACTCGATGTCGATGGTGCCGTTCTGCACCAGCGTAATGCGGTTCTGAGAGGTAATCGGGACCAGCTTGACCTGCAGGTTGGGCATCTGCAGTTGCGTTTTCACCTTGTCGACGATCTGCAGCAGGATTTCGTGCGAGTAGCCCATCACGTCCTTGCCATTGGTATAGGAGAACGGGATCGACGACTCGCGATAGCCCAGCGAGATCACGCCGGTATCCTTGATCTTGCGCAGCGTCTCGCCATCGTCGGCGATGGCCGCGCCGGCGGCACACGCAAGCATGGCGGCAGCCAGCAGGCAGCGGGAGAATCGGTGGGGACGAACGTTGGATTGCATATCGCTTTCTCCTTGGGTTGGTGACGGCTCGTGAAGTATTGAGGTGGTGACGTCTCTGCGCCTTGACGCAAACAAAACTGCAACGCCGGCGCTAGGGCTCAGGCCAGCGTCGCGGCGAAATCCCCGGCTTCGATGACCGGCTTGCGCCCTGCCAGGCCATCGGCCAGCAAACCCGCGCTGCCCATGGCCAGCGTGAAGCCGAGCGCGCCGTGGCCGATATCAAGCCACAAGCCGCGCAGGCGCGAAGGCCCCACCATCGGCAGGCCGCTCGGCGTAGCCGGACGCAGGCCGGCCCATGGCTGCAACTGCCCAGGTTCCATGCGCGGCGCGATGTCGCCAAACAGTGCGCGCGTCTCGCCGGCCAGCGTGGCGATCCGCGCGCGGTCGATGACGGTGTCCGCCCGCACCAGATCGGCCATGCCGGCCACGCGCAAGGTATTGCCGATGCGGGCATAGACGATCTTGCGCGCAAAGTCGGTGATGCTGATATGCGGCGCGCTGGCGCCATCCGCGATCGGCACCGTGATGCTGTAGCCCTTGAGCGGCCACAAGGGCGGCCGCAGGCCCAGCGGCTTGAGCAGCGCCACGCTGCCGATGCCGCCGGCCACCACCACCGCATCGGCGCGCTCGATGCCGGACGCGGTGCGCACGCCGGTCACACGGTCGCCTTCGCACTCGATGCCCAGCACGCTGGCGCCGAAGCGCAGCGACACGCCAGGCCTGCCGCGCAGCAACTGTGCCAGTGCCAGGCAAAAGCGATGGCAATCGGCCACTTCCTCGCTCGGGGTATGAATGGCGCCGGCGATCTCGCCGCGCATGCCGGCCAGCGCCGGCTCCAGCGCCACGCACGCATCGCCGTCCAGCGCCTGTTGCTCGCAGCCCAGGCTGGCCTGATAGTCGAGCAGGCGGCAGGCTGCCTCGAAACTGTCTTTATCGCGATGCACAATGAGCTTGCCGCGCCGGGCGAAGCCGAACTCCGCCGGCTGGCTGTCGACGAAAGCCTGCATCAGGTCGCGGGAGTAAAAGGCAAGGCGCAGCAGCTTGCGCGTGGTGGCTTCACTGGTGGCGGCGTTGCAGGCACGGGCAAACGCAGCCAGCCAGCGCCACTGCGCGGGGTCCCCCGAGGGCCGGAAGCGCATCGGCGAATCGGGACGCAGCAGCCAGCCAGGCACTTTGCCCAGCACCCCCGGGCCTGCCAGGGGGGCGACATAGCTGTAGCTGAGCTGCCCGCCGTTGGCGAAGCTGGTTTCCTCGCCGGGGCCGCCGTGCCGCTCCAGCACGGTCACCTCATGCCCGTCGCCTGCCAGCCGCCACGCGGCGCTCATCCCGATCACGCCCGCCCCCACGATCACAACCTTCATCGTCCGCCTCTCTGCCCCGGTCCAATCCGATCCGACGAAGGTTAGACCAAGCAGCCAGCCTTGCCCAATGCGAATACGTGCAAGAATATGTCTTTAGGCTATAGGTGCTCCCCAGGCACCATCCGTTACCCGATGCGATTGCGCCAGATCGAGGTCTTTCGTGCGGTCATGCTGACCGGCACCGTCAGCGAGGCGGCCCGCCTGCTGCATGTCTCGCAGCCTGTCGTCACGCGCGTGCTGCAGCATGCCGAGGCCACGCTCGGATTTCGCCTGTTCGACCGGATCAAGGGCAGGCTGCAGGCCACGCCGGAGGCCACCGCGCTCTACGGTGATGTCGAGCGGCTCTATGGCGAGATCGAGCGGGTGCGGCGCGTCTCCGAAAGCCTGCGCCACAAAGGTGCCGGCCGCCTGCGTGTGGCGGCCACGCCGAGCCTGGCCAGCCCCTTGCTGGTGCCTGCCGTACGCGCTTTCTGCGCGCGCCATCCCGAGACCCAGGTTCAGGTGCTGACCCACCACACCGACGAGATCGTGCAGGGGCTGCTGGCCAACCAGATCGACCTGGGTTTTGCCTTCTCGCCGCCGCGCCACGAGGCCATCTCCAGCGAGCCGGTGGCCGGCGGGCAGATGCTGCTGGCGGTGCCTCGGGGCGAGCCGCTATCGTCGCGCGGGCGCCGGGCCGACGTGCCGATGCACCGGCTGGTGGAACGCCCCTTCATCGCCTACGACGACAACAGTTCGCTCGGCCTGCTGGTGCGCCAGACGCTGGCACGCAACGCGCTTGAGCCGCGCTCCACGCTGGAAGTCCAGACTTACTCGCTGGCACTGGCCCTGGTCGATGCCGGCCTCGGCCTGACCTTGCTCGACCAGTACACCGCGCTGGGCGCAAACCCCGAGCGCGTCTCGCTGCACGAGGTAAAGCCCGCCCTGTCGTTCGAGATCCAGTTGCTGCGCGCCAGCCACCGCGGCAGCTCCAGCCTGGCCGACGATATGCGCGAGCAGTTTGCCGCCGCGGCGCGGGAGGTGGCTGCTGCGCTGCCGCAGCGGCTGGAGGCGCCGGCGGTCAGTTTCGAGCACGCCCCTAAATGAGCCCTTTTGCCGTCCTCTATGGAAGCTGAGGAATTTGACAGTACCGTGCGCCGTGCACCATCATCAAAGCGCCTGAACGGTGCTTTCCCAAACCTATGTTCGCCCTGACCCTGCTTCTCCTCATCCTGGTAAGCGCCTTCTTCTCGATATCCGAGATCGCGCTGACCGCTTCGCGCCGCACCAAGCTGCAGACCCTGTCCGAGCGTGGCGACCGCCGTGCCACCAAGATCATGCTGCTCAAGGAGGAGCCGGGCAACTTCTTCACCATCGTGCAGATCGGCGTCAACAGCGTGGCCATCCTGGCGGGTATCGTCGGCGAGAAGCATGTCTCCGACCTGGTGCAGGCCGCGCTGCTGCCCTACCTGGACGCCGTCGCGACGCAGCGCATCGCCAATGTCGGCTCCTTCCTGATCGTCACCCTGCTCTTCATCCAGTTCGCCGACCTGATCCCCAAGCGCATCGCCATGACGTACCCCGAAGCGTGCGCGCTGGTGGTGATCGACCCGATGCTGACCCTGATCAAGATCTTCAAGCCGCTCGTCTATGTGTTCAACGGCGCCGCCGACGCCACGCTGCGCCTGTTCGGCGTGCCCACCAAGCATATCGACCAGATCACTTCGGAAGACATCGCCGCCATGGTCGACGCTGGGGCGGAAGCGGGCGTGCTGCACAAGCACGAGATTCACCTGATCGAGAACGTGTTCGAGCTCGATGCCAAGAGCGTCACCGCCGTGATGACGCCGCGCGACGAGGTGGTCTACATCGGCCTGGACGAACCCGCCGACAGCCTGCGCCGCAAGCTGGTCAATTACCCGCACGCGCAATACCCGGTGTGCGGGCACAACCTCGACGACGTGCTGGGCTATATCGATTCGAAGGACATCCTGCAGATGTTCCTCGCCGACGATTCCACCGGCGTGATCGGCAACATCGGCAATATCGGCAAGCACCACGACAAGAACGTGCTGGTGATCCCGGACACGCTCACGCTCACCGAGTCGCTCACGCGCTTTCGCGAGATGCACCAGAACTTTGCCGTGGTGATGAACGAGTACGGGCTGGTGGTCGGCATCGTCGCGCTCGACGATATCGTCGGCGCGCTGATGGGCAACATCATCTACTCCACCGAAGACGAACAGATCGTGCGGCGCGACGAAAGCTCATGGCTGGTCGACGGCCTCACGCCGCTGGTGGACCTGAAGAAGGCGCTGGAGCTGGACGAGCTGCCCGGCGAGGATTACGTCGATACCGCCGCCGGGCTGGTGATCTACACGCTCAAGCGCATCCCGAAGAAGTCGGAATCCATCGAGGCCGCGGGTTTCCGCTTTGAAGTGGTGGATATCGACCATCACAAGATCGATCAGTTGCTGGTCTCGCGGCTGCCACCGGCGGAACCGTTCCAGCCGTAAGCGCACGGCGATAACRCTCCACCGTGGTGGGCAACTGGAACGCCACGATCCAGGCGCCAACCACCACCACCGCCGCAGCAGCGGCCACGCCCAGGCGTAGCGGCGCAAGGCGCTCCGGCGCGTGCAGGGTCGCGTAGGCGGTACCCAGCAGCACGATCCAGGCAAAACCGAGCGCGCAACCGGCCAGCACGTCGGACAGCCAGTGCATGCCAAGGTAGAGCCGCGACAGGCAAATCAGCGCCACCGTCACCGCGGTCAGCGCAATCACCGGGATCCGGGCGCGCCACGGCTGGCGCAAGCACAGCAGGAAAGCCAGGAAGCCATAGGTCACCATGCTGCTGGTGGCGTGCCCGCTGGGGAAGGAGAAGGACTCCAGGCCGCCGTAGATGCTGGCAGGACGGCTGCGCTCGAGCGCCAGTTTGAGCACCATCACGCAAGCGCGCGCACCGACCAGCGCCCCCACCCAGTAGGCCGCCGCCACCCAGGCACGGCGCCACGCCAGCCAGCCAAACACGGTCACGCCCACCGCCACGGAAACTCGCGCTCCACCCAGTTCGGTCAGCACAACCATGGCCGTATCGAGCCACCCTTGCTGCCACGCGCGCAGTTGCGCGAACACGGCCTGATCCACTTGCACCAGCGGCGCACCCTCGGCGATGGACTCGCCCAGCCACAATAAAGCGCCCGCGCAAGCCAGCAGCAAGACCCCGCCCAGCGCCAGCAGGAGCAGTTCGGCGATATCGCGCTCCAGCATGCGGACCACGCGCGGCCACTGCCGGCCGGCACGCGCGTGCAGCGCATCGCGGCCACGCAGGCGCGCGGCATCGAGCCGGCGCACGAGCGGGCGGATGACCAGCAACAAGCCGCGCACCAAGCACAGCAGCAATAGCGCAAACAAGGCTAGCAGGCCCACTACGCCCAGCGCGGTCGCCGGCGTGAGCCAGGAAGCGGTAGGCATCGGTCAGCCTCCCGCGGCCATGCGCGCGATATTGGCGCGTGCCGGCGCTTCGCAATCGGCGAACGCCGGCGTGAGGAAGAGCTGCGCGCGCTGCGCCAGGCCTTGCAGGAAAGCGATCCTGCGCTGCAGGAAGGCCGCGAACAGGGCATCGCCGTCCAGGCCGGTGCGATTAGCCAGCAGCGCACGGTTTTCCTCGAACACAGCGGCGGTCCAGGCACCGAAGTCCGCCGGTGACRCCGCCAGACGGCAGAGATCGAGATCCAGCACGAGTTCCGACTCGGGCACCGAGGCGCGATGCCCGCACGTATCCATCACGATGCGCGCGGCCAGCGATGTCACCGCGGCATCGACGCCGACGACCATGGTCTCGATCAGCGCGGCCGAGGCCGCTTCGTTATGCTCGCAGCCCGGCACGTAGACCGCGTCGTGAAACAGCACCGCCAGCGCTTGCGCGGGCGTCAGTGCCACACCGCGCGCCTGCGCGGCTTCAAACATCTCCAGCACATGCCGGCGATCATGGTAGTGCCGGTAAGGCGCGTCGTAGCAAGCCAGCACCTGCAACACCGTCGCGCGCGGCAGGAAGTCCAGGCAGCCCAGCGCCGCCGGCCAGTCCAGTGCGAAACGCGGCTGCGTGCCTTGTGGCGTAGCCACGTTTTCGGCGAACACATCCAGCGGACGCACCCACAACCGGGAGCGGTCCCGCATCGACTCGTACACCACCACCTGCGACATGTCCGACTCGATCACGCCGAGGCCGACGATGGCATAGGCGCCGCCTTTGTAGTGGCGATAAGGCATGCCCGGCAGATAGCCGGAAGGCAAATCGGCGCCGGATTGGGCTTGAGTGGAGGGCGGGAAAGAAGGCTGGGTCATGAGCGGCTGTTCGAATCGGAGCAGCGTCATGATAGTGCATTGACTGCGCGAGACCGCTTGGGCTGCTCGCGCCATGATGCGGGCAGCGCGATTCCGCACCCCCAATGCAAAAGCCCCACGACTCCGTGAAAAATCGTGGGGCTTTGCTTACTGCTGGCGGAGAGGGTGGGATTCGAACCCACGGTAGGCTCGCACCTACGCCTGATTTCGAGTCAGGTACATTCGACCACTCTGCCACCTCTCCGGTAACTGGGTCGCTTGTCGCGAAGAACAAGATTATAGAGGAAATCCCGCTCCAACCGCAAGCCCCCGGCGGCGAAAATTTATGCCTCGGGTCCCAGGCGCGTCAGGCCGCCCAGATACGGCTGCAATGCGGCCGGTACCGTTACCGAGCCATCGGCGTTCTGGTAGTTCTCCAGGATCGCCACCAGCGTGCGGCCAACGGCCAGGCCCGAGCCATTGAGCGTGTGCAGCAGCTCCGGCTTGCCCTGGCCCGCGCGGAAACGGGCCTGCATGCGGCGCGCCTGGAAGTCGCCCATGTTCGAGCAGGAGCTGATCTCGCGGTACGTGCCCTGCGCGGGGATCCAGACTTCGAGGTCATAGGTCTTGGTGCTGCCGAAGCCCATGTCGCCCGTGCAAAGCGCGACGGTGCGGAACGGCAGGTCCAGCTTCTTCAGGATGGCTTCCGCATGGCCCGTGAGCTGTTCCAGCGCATCGAATGAATGCTCGGGCTGCACCACCTGCACGAGTTCGACCTTGTCGAACTGGTGCTGGCGGATCATGCCGCGCGTGTCCCTGCCGTAGGAACCGGCTTCCGAGCGGAAGCAAGGCGTGTGGGCAACRAAACGCAGCGGCAGCTTGTCGCCGGCCACGATGGCGTCGCGCACGATATTCGTCAGCGGCACCTCGGCGGTGGGGATCAGGTAGAAGTTCTCGAGGCGCTCGCCCTCTTCGCTGCCAACCTTGCGCGGCACCTTGAACAGGTCTTCCTCGAACTTGGGCAACTGGCCGGTGCCGCGCATCGATGCGGCATTGACGATGTACGGCACGTACATCTCGGTATAACCGTGCTCCAGCGTGTGGGTATCGAGCATCAGCTGCACCAGCGCGCGGTGCATGCGCGCGACGCCGCCACGCAGCATGGAGAAGCGCGAGCCCGTAACCTTGGCCGCGGTATCGAAATCCAGTCCGAGCCGCTCGCCCACGTCGACGTGGTCCTTGACCTCGAAGTCGAAGCTGCGCGGCGTGCCGACGCGGCGCACTTCCACGTTCTGGGTTTCGTCGCGGCCCACCGGCACGCTCTCGTGCGGCAGGTTGGGGATGGCTTCCAGGATTTCGGAGAGCTGGGCCTGGATTTCTTCCAGGCGCGCGGCCGATGCCTTGAGGGTATCGCCGATGCCGCCGACTTCGGCCATCACCGCCGAGGCGTCTTCGCCCTTGCCCTTGAGCATGCCGATCTGCTTGGAGAGGCTGTTGCGGCGCGCCTGCAGTTCCTCGGTCTGGGTCTGCAGTTGCTTGCGYTCGGCYTCGAGKGCCTGGAASGYCRCYACGTCGAGTTGGAATCCGCGCGTGGCAAGGCGTTGCGCCACGGCGTCGATGTCTTTGCGGAACAGCTGGATGTCTAGCATGTTGCGTATGAGGGGAGGTGCATGGGCCAGCGGTATGCCGGCGGACCCGCCATTTTACTGTACTGGCCGGCGCAAGCGCCGAACCACCGGCCGGGGAACAGGCAGGCGCTTCGGCCGCTGTTCCCGACGACGGCCCGCCCGGCGCTGTCGATGTGCGCTATTGCGCCCCGCCCTCGCCGCCTTCGTCCCTGCCCTTGCCTTTGCCCTGCTGCCGCTGCCACTGCGCATCGAGGTCGCGCAGGTGGCGCAGCTTGTCGCCGATCTTGCCTTCCAGCCCGCGCGGGGTGGGCTGGTACCAGCCCTGGCGCCTGAGGTCATCGGGGAAGTAATGCTCGCCGGCAGCATAGGCCTCCGGCTCGTCGTGCGCGTAGCGGTAGGCGTGGCCGTGGCCCAGCTCTTTCATCAGCTTGGTCGGGGCGTTGCGCAGGTGGACCGGCACGCCGCGCGACTTGTCCTTCGCCACGAAGGCGCGCGCGGCGTTGTAGGCGTTGTAGCCCGCGTTGGACTTGGGCGCGACTGCGAGGTAAATCAGCGCCTGCGCCAGCGCGAGTTCGCCTTCGGGCGAGCCCAGCCGCTCGTAGGTCTCGGCCGCGTCAAGCGTGATGCGGGCGGCACGCGGATCCGCCAGGCCGATGTCTTCCCATGCCATGCGCACGATGCGGCGCGCCAGGTAGCGCGGATCGGCGCCGCCGTCGAGCATGCGGCAGAACCAGTACAGCGTGGCGTCCGGGTCGGAGCCACGCACCGATTTATGCAGCGCGCTGATCTGGTCGTAGAAGGCGTCGCCGCCCTTGTCGAAGCGCCGCAGGTTCTCCGACAAGGCGCTGCCCAGCAGCGCCTTGTCGATGATGGCCGCGCCGGCGCTGCGCGCGGCACGCGCCACGATCTCGATATTGTTGAGCAGCTTGCGGCCGTCGCCATCGGCCGAGGCCACGGTCAGCTGCAGCGCCTCGTCCTCCCACTGCAGGCCGCCCAGTTCCTCGCCGGCGCGGCGCGCCAACTGCGTCAGCTCATCGTCATCCAGGCTCTTGAGCACATACACCGCGGCGCGCGACAGCAAGGCGCCGTTGACCTCGAAGGACGGGTTCTCGGTGGTGGCGCCGATAAAGGTGAACAGCCCGCTTTCCACGTGCGGCAGGAAGGCATCCTGCTGGCTCTTGTTGAAGCGGTGGACTTCGTCCACGAAGACCAGCGTGCGCCGGCCGTGGGCGCGGTATTGCTCGGCGCGCTCGACCGCCTCGCGGATGTCCTTGACGCCCGAGAGCACTGCCGACAGCGCAATGAACTCGGCATCGAAGGCCGTGGCCATCAGCCGCGCCAGCGTGGTCTTGCCCACACCGGGCGGGCCCCACAGGATCATGGAGTGCGGCTCGCCGGATGCGAACGCCACCCGCAACGGCTTGCCGACGCCAAGCAGGTGTTGCTGGCCGATCACCTCGTCGATGTTGCGTGGGCGCAGGCGCTCGGCCAGGGGTTGTAGGGAACGATCGGGAGCTTCGGAAAACAGCGTGTCCGCCACGGTATTCAGGCCTTTATGTCGGGGCAGGCGCGCACGGTGCGAACCGCTGCGCCTCGGAACCTGACAGTGTAGACCATCGCGCGTGGCGGCCCGCTCGGGCGAGCGCTTTAGCGCGCGGCGCGCTCGTTGCGCATGAAGGCATCCAGCACGCCGGCCCGCGCGCTGCCCACGCGCGCGCGCCACGCGGTTACCGCCCCCGCGCCGGCCTCGCGCAGTGCCTGCTGCACGGCCGCGGCAGGGCTTGCCTGGATGGTCACGCCGTTCGCGCGCATGCGCGCGGTGTTCTCTTCCAGCCGGGTACCCAGGCGCGTCCACTGCCGTTGCTCGGTAGCCTGCGCGGCGGCATCCACGGCGGCGCGCAACGCGCCCGGCA
Source organism: Cupriavidus sp. 05T313 (assembly GCF_056396665.1). Classification (NCBI taxonomy): domain Bacteria; kingdom Pseudomonadati; phylum Pseudomonadota; class Betaproteobacteria; order Burkholderiales; family Burkholderiaceae; genus Cupriavidus; species Cupriavidus sp. 05T313. The sequence continues at coordinate 17,538 of NZ_JBFTLX010000039.1, forward strand.
GGGCCGCGTAAGCGGCCGCGTTGATCGTGGTAAAGGACAGCGGCATGGCATAGCCAATGGCCGTGAAGTTGGGCAGGTAATCCCATAACTTGCGCCCCGCGCCGCCGTCGCCCGAGGACAGCACCGCGTTGACCGAACCGTCTTTCAGGCGCGGCATGGCGTCGGCAAAGGACAGGCTGGTGGCCTGCGCGCCGGCAGCGTGCATGACCTCGGTGGAAGTCTCGTCGTAGGTGCGTGCCGACAGCGCGCGCAGGTCGGCCAGCGTAGCGACCGGATTGCGCGACCACAACCCGGTCGGCGGCCACGGCGTGACATACAGCAGATGCTGCCCCTGCGCCTCGAAGGCCCGTGCGTAATCCGCGCGGGCCAGTTCGGCCAGGCGCCGGGCGGACTCCACCGAGGTCGCGACGAAAGGCAGCGAAGACAGCAGGAACAGGGGATCGACCGCGCCCAGCGCGCCACCGAAGGCGTCCCCGCCCTCCAGCCGCCCTTCTTTCACCGCTGCGGGCATCTGCGCGGACTTGACGCCCGCGCTGGCATCGAAGCTGGGCATCACCTCGATGGCGCCAGCCGTGCGCGTCTTCACCTCTTCGGCGAACGTGGCCAGCCCTTCGCCCGGCATGGCGCTGGCCGGATATTCGGTGGCCATGCGCCACGCCGTGGGGGTGGCGGCGGGCTGCGCCCAGCCCTGTCCGGCGCCACAGGCAAGCAGGGTGAGCAGCACGCCGCCGCGCAGCAGTTGACGGCGCAGCGGCCGGGACGCGCGCTTCAGGGAAGCAGACATGGTGGAAAGTCCTGGGGTCGTGGGGTAGTGAAGCCGTCGTATCCAAAAGGACCGACAAGAAGGGCAAGCGAGCTGCCAAATGCCCGCCGGCGTACACTCAGCCGCGCCGGAACGCCACGACATCCTCCACCTCCACACGGATGCCGATGCGCTCGCCGAGCGCATGATCGTGGTGCGAAGGCACCAGCGACAACACCTGCCCGCCGCCAGCCAGGCGCAGCGTGTACAGGATATCGGCTCCGCGAAAGGCTTTGTGCAGGATCTCGGCCTGCAACGGGCTGGCGTCGTCATGCACGATATCGTCGGGGCGAATCAGCACGTCCACCTCGGTGGTGGCGGGCGGCACGCCAAGCGGCTCACGGCTTTGCAGCGTGCCCAGCTCCAGCGTGACCACGTGCGGACTGGCGAGACGGCCCGGCATCAGCACGCCCTGGCCAATGAAGTCCGCAACCACGCGCGTGGCCGGCCGGTGATAGAGGTTGTGCGCGCTGTCCCACTGTTCGATCGCGCCGGCATGCATCACGCCGATCTCGTCAGCCATGGCGAAGGCCTCGTGCTGGTCGTGCGTGACGAGGATGGCGGTGGTGCCCTGAGCCTTGAGAATGTCGCGCACCTCCAGGCTCAGGCGTTCGCGCAGTTCGATATCCAGATTGGAGAATGGCTCGTCGAGCAGCAGCAATTCGGGACGCGGCGCCAGCGCCCGCGCCAGTGCCACGCGTTGCTGCTGGCCGCCCGACAGCTCATGCGGAAACTTGCCGCCGGAGCCGGCCAGCCCCACCAGCGCCAGCATCTCCCCGACCCGCGCGGCGCGTTCGCCGCGGCGCATGGCATGCAGCCCGAAGGCGATGTTGTCGGCCACGCTCAGGTGCGGGAACAAGGCGTAGTCCTGGAACACCATGCCGATGCGACGGTGCTCCGGCGCCACGGCAAAACCCGGCGACGACATCACCGTCCCCTGGAGCAGGATGCGCCCTTCGCGCAACGGCTCGAACCCTGCGATTGCGCGCAGCACGGTGGTCTTGCCGCAGCCGCTGGGSCCGAGCAGGCAGGCGATACTGCCGCGCGCCAGGGTAAAGGACAGGCCGTTGACGACGGCATGCCCGCCGAATCCATGATGGATGCGATCAACCACGATCACGGTGTCGGCTCGTGCTTGCTCGGACGAATTGGGAAGCGGGTGGCTTGGCATGCCGAGCATTATATGGAGGGCGGGCCCATCTGTGTGCCGCGCATGTATGCAGGCCGCCCTGCATGCATTGCTAGAATGCTGGGCCCGGCTATCGAAGCACCATGCTCGAATCACGCTGGCCCCGGGCGTCCCTGCCGGGATCGTCCGACCGGGCCTGCCAGCGGGCCTCATCCTCCCACGCACCATCACAGTCATCCAAGCCGCCACCGAATGAGCCTGCTTCGACCCAGCCCTACCAGCCGCCTGCACCCCCTCGCCCTAGTCGCCGGCCTGGCCGCACTGCTGATCGCGCTGCCGATCGCGCAGGTGGCCAGCAGCCTGCTCACGCCCAGCGGCGACACCTGGCGGCACCTCGCCGACACGGTGCTGGCCGAGTACGTGGTCAATACCTTGTGGCTGCTGGCCGGGGTCTGTGCCGGCGTGCTGCTGCTCGGCGTACCCACCGCGTGGCTGGTCAGCACCTACCGCTTTACCGGACGGGCATGGCTGGAATGGGCCCTCGTGCTGCCGCTGGCGATGCCCGCCTATGTCATCGCCTACGCTTATACCGATGCGCTGCAGTTCGCGGGCCCGGTGCAAAGCTGGCTGCGCGAGCTGACCGGCTGGCGCGCGCGCGAGTACTGGTTTCCGGATATCCGCTCGCTGGGCGGCGCCATCGCGCTGTTCACGCTGGTGCTCTATCCCTATGTCTACCTGACCGCGCGCGCGGCCTTCCTGCAGCAAACCCTGAACACGCTGGAGGCGGCGCGTCTGCTTGGCTATGGCACCTGGGGCAGCGTATGGCGCATCATGCTGCCGCTCGCGCGCCCCGGCATCGTCGCCGGCACCGCGCTCGCGCTGATGGAAACGCTGGCCGATTTCGGCACCGTGGCCTACTTCGGCATCCCGACCTTTTCCACCGGCATCTACCGCGCGTGGTTCTCGCTGGGCGACAAGAACGCAGCGGCCCAGTTGTCCGCCTTCATGCTGGTGTTCGTGATCGGCATCCTGCTGGCCGAACGCATCAGCCGCGGCCGTGCCCGCGTGCACGGCGGCCAGCGCCGCGCTCCGGCCTACCGGCTGCATGGCTGGCGGGCCGCGCTGGCGCTGCTGGTGTGCGTGCTGCCCGTGCTACTGGGTTTTGCCATCCCGGCGCTGATGCTGTGCAAGATGGCGCTGGCCGAGGGCGATGCGCAGTTCGGGCCGCGCTTTATAGGGCTGGTGCGCAACAGCTTCCTGCTGGCCAGCGTCACCGCGCTGGTAGCCGTGCTGGCCGCGCTGTTGATCGGCTATGCGGGACGTGGCATTGCCGCCGGCCGGGGCTGGCTGTTGCGCGCGCTCACGCGGGTGTGCGGCATGGGCTATGCCCTGCCCGGCTCGGTGGTGGCGGTGGGCGTGCTGGTGCCGGTGGCGCGGCTGGACAATGCCGTTTCGTCCTGGCTGCAACAGCATCTGGGATGGTCGGCCGGGCTCTTGCTGACCGGCGGCATTGCCGCGCTGGTCTATGCCTACCTGGTCCGCTTCCTGGGCGTGGCCCTGCAAACCGTCAACGCTGGCCTGGTCAAGATCACGCCAGGCATGGATGCGGCATCGCGCAGCCTGGGCCACGGCCCCGGCGCCACGTTGCGGCGCGTGCACCTGCCGATGCTACGTGGCAGCCTGCTGACCGCGGCGCTGATCGTCTTCGTCGATGTCATGAAGGAGTTGCCCGCCACCTTTGTGATGCGGCCGTTCAATTTCGATACGCTCGCGGTACAGGCCTACAACCTGGCATCCGACGAGCGCCTTGCCGAAGCCGCCACGGCGTCGCTGGTGATCGTGGCGGTGGGCCTGCTGCCGGTGATCCTGCTGTCGCGCTCGATACGGCGGGAGGCGCGGGAGTAACCCACAGGGATCGCCTGCGGAAACAGGTGCGAATACTCCTAAATTTCTTCAACGTATTGCCGATATCTCACTAGTCCGAAGCTGCGCCCCGGCTCGCCGCCCCCTTCCCGCGCGTGCCGGGCGGCCTGCCCCCGCCGCTGGCGTGCTTCGCGCCGCATCATGACTGTGCCGCCCGCAATCGTTGCCCGGCACTTGTTCGCAGCGACTTCAGAGAGTGTTATGCAGCTTCGTTACCGCATGCTCGTGTTCAAGCTGAACCGGCTGAACCCGCAAGACCGGGTCAGCGCCGTCGAGGAAATCGCCCTGGCGGGCCAACTGGCGGAGCAACTGGAAAAGCCAGGCATGGTCGAGCGCGTGGTGGCGGACCTGTTCGATCACGATAATTCCCATGTCAGGCGCATCGCGCTCAACGCGGTAAGGCGCGCGCACGGCTACCTGCAGACCGATATCTCGCTTGCCCTGCTGCGCAAGCTCCGCGACCCCGAGCCATGGCTGCGCCACGACGCTGCCTGGATCCTCCATGAGGCCGGGCTGGACAGCCCGCACATCCGCGCGGCACTGCGCCAACTGGCCGGCCCGGTCATGCTGCCTTACGACCAGGCGCGCGCCCGCGCCAATCCCTCCGACGCGATGCTGCACGCCCAGGTGCGCGCGCGGCAAGCACTGGACGTGCTGCTGGCACGCCAGACCGCAGGCGCCGTGGTGGCCAAGCTGCCGTACGCGGATGGCACCTTGGGCCACTCGCACACGCGGCGGCGCGAGCACTTGAAACTGACCTTCGAGAAGCACAGGGAGCGTGGCGCAAAGCTGCGCTTCCGGCGCCTGGAAAGCGGGGAAAACAAGGCCGCGGGCGCCTTGCAGCCGAAGCAGAAGGCCCCCGCATGAAAAATGGCGGCTTGCGCCGCCATTCCCGTCCCGCCCAGTCAGACCGCGCTTACTTGTAACCAGCCTTGTCCGCTACCTTCTGTGCTTGCGGCTGGTACTTGCCCAACTCAGCAACATTGATCTTGTCCGCCTTGAAGCTGCCCATGGCTTCGAGTGCCGGATTGCTGATCTTCACGCTTTCCACCACCGGCCACTCGTTATTGCCATCGGCAAAATAGCGCTGCGCCTCGTCGCTTGCCAGGTACTCCAGGAACGCGCGCGCCGATGCCTTGTTGGGCGCATGCTTGAGCATGCCGCCGCCAGAGATGTTCATATGCACGCCCTGGCTGGCCTGGTTGGGCCACACGACGCCCAGCTTCTCCGCCACGGCCTTGTCCTCGGGCTTGGCCGACTTCAGGATGCGGGCGATGTAGTAGGTATTGGCGACCGCGATATCGCATTCGCCGGCGGCCACCGCCTTGAGCTGGTCGGTATCGCCGCCCTTGGGCGCGCGCGCCAGGTTGGCCACGACACCGCGCGTCCATTGCTCCGTCCTGGCCTCGCCATCGTGGGCAATCAGGCTGGACATCAGCGACAGGTTGTAGACGTGCCCGCTGGAACGGATGCACAGCTTGCCCTTCCACTTGGGATCGGCCAAGTCTTCATAGCTCTTGATGTCGCCGGGCTTGACTGCCGCCTTGTTGTAGGCGATCACGCGGGCCCGCGCCGAGAAACCGAACCAGTCGCCGTTCGGGTCGCGGTAGTTGGCGGGAATGCGCGAGTCCAGCACGCTCGATTTGAGTGGCGCGAACACGCCCGCCTGCTGGGCTCGCCACAGGCGGCCGATGTCGACCGTGATGAACACGTCGGCGGGGCTGTTCGCACCCTCGTTCTTGATGCGCTCCAGCAGCGGGTCTTCCTGGCCTTCGATGCGGTTGATCTTGATGCCGGTCTGCTTGGTGAAATTGGCGTAGAGCGCTTCGTCGGTCTGGTAATGGCGTGCCGTGTAAAGGTTCAGCACTTTTTCCTGTGCGCTCGCGGCGAGCGGCAGCGCCAACACGGCAAGCGCGGCGGCGCGCGGCAGCAAGTGACGGAATACGGTCATGACTCTCCCCCTGGATGATGTTCTGCTTCGCCCTGGAGGTGCAGTGGAAGCATCCTCACACAAGACGAACAAGGAACAATAATCATTCCTATTTCGGAGGTCAAGTTACAACGTTGTAATGTTGGAAGGCCCCGGGCGGGGCCATTCAGGCCGGATCATTACGCGGCATCACCATCGTGCCTCGCCCCGCCACCCGGATTCAGGCGCCGGCGCGCTCCACCAGCACTTTCATGGCATCGGCAGGCAGCGGCCCATGGCAGGTCCGTTCTCCGCTGCCCTTGCTGACGACCAGCCAGACCTTGCCCGGAGAACCCGCCGGATGCAGCAGCCAGGCCGGTCCGCGGCCGCTGCCGGTTGGGTGGAGGTCTTCCAGCACGCCACTGCTGGTCGATTGCAGCAACGCGGCGCAATCGTTGGCGCTTGCCTGCGTGGCGGTGAGGAAATCCGGATTGGCGAGCACTTCGGGCAAGGCGGTGTCGGAGGCGCGCAGGAAGGCATCGACATCGAAATGCTTGCTGGCGCCGTTCTGGCCCGCGCAGGCGGCGAGCAGCACGGCCACGGCGATGCCGGCGACGGCGCCGCCACGGCGCCGGGCCAGCCGGGAGAGGGAAGCTCGGATCATGGCAGGCCTCATTGCTTCAACACATCGGCGCCCTTGGGCACCGTGAACCGGAAGGTGTCGGCGGGCAGCGAGGGGTTCTTCTGCATCGCGCTGAACGTCAGCAGCGTCGTATTGCCGAACGCATCGCGCAATTCCATCGCCTCCAGGTTGCCGGCCTTGAAGCCGATGCCGATGCGTTCGAACTGTGTGTCCTTGGACCTGGGCGTCAGTTCGATCCACTCTACGCCGTCGCGGGTGGGACCGTTCTTCACGGCGAAGTTCTTTTCCAGGTCATTGCTGCCGAACAGGATCGCGGCGGGGCTCGAACCCAGGGCGCCGTCGAGCTTGCGCTCGGTCACCTGGTTCAGGTCCTTGTCGTAGATGTAGAGCGTCTGGCCATCGGCCTGCAGCAGCTGGTCGTAAGGCTTGACATAGCGCCAGGTGAACTTGCCCGGACGCGAAAACGCGAAAGTGCCGCTGGAGGTGCTGGCCACCTTGAGGCTGTCGCCCTGCCCTTTGACCTGGCGCTGGGTGAACTCGCCCCTGGCGCTCTTGACGCCCGCGACGAAGGCCTGGAGCTGGTCGGTGCCGGCAGCCATGGCCGCGCTTGCCGCCAGCGACAGCATGGCTGCCGCGGCACATGCCGACACGAGAATGCGGATTCGCATGGTTTGTCCTTGCTTGGTGGAGGGGGGGCGGCGCCAATGCGGCAGCGCCGCCTGTCCGGTTAGAGCCCTGGGCGCATGGCGGATTCCGCAACCATGTGCTTCGCGCGTAACAGCATGTTACGCGCGGCGGCTCATTCTTCTTCGCGGGCGGTGCCGGCCGGGGCCAGGATGTCGCGATTGCCGTTGCCGGACATGGCGGAAACCAGGCCGGCCTTTTCCATGTCCTCGAGCAGCCGCGCGGCGCGGTTGTAGCCGATGCGCAGGTGGCGCTGCACCAGGGAGATCGATGCGCGGCGGTTCTTCAGCACCACGTCGACGGCCTGGTCGTAGAGCGGATCGGCCTCGCCGCCGCCACCGCCGATGCCGGCGCCGCCGCCCATGCTGTCGCCGCCCAGGTCGCCCTCGGCCACGCCGCCTTCGAGAATGCCCTCGATATAGTTGGTCTCCCCGCCTTCCTTGAGCTTCTCGACCACGCGATGCACTTCCTCATCGGAAACAAAGGCGCCGTGGACGCGGATCGGCAAGCCGGTGCCGGGCGCCAGGTAGAGCATGTCGCCCATGCCCAGCAGCGCCTCCGCGCCCTGCTGGTCCAGGATGGTGCGCGAATCGATCTTGCTGCTGACCTGGAAGGCGATGCGGGTCGGCACATTGGCCTTGATCAGGCCGGTAATCACATCGACCGACGGCCGCTGCGTGGCCAGCACGAGATGGATGCCGGCGGCGCGGGCCTTCTGCGCGATACGCGCGATCAGCTCTTCCACCTTCTTGCCCACCACCATCATCAGGTCGGCCAGCTCGTCGATGACGATCACGATCATCGGCACTTTTTCGAGCGGCTCGGGCGCGTCCGGGGTCAGGCTGAACGGGTTGGGAATCTTCTCCTCGCGCGCGGCGGCTTCGTCGATCTTCTTGTTGTAGCCGGCCAGGTTGCGCACGCCGAGCTTGCTCATCAGCTTGTAGCGCCGCTCCATCTCTCCGACCGCCCAGTTGAGGGCGTTGCCGGCCTGGCGCATATCCGTCACCACCGGGCACAGCAAGTGCGGGATGCCTTCGTAGACGCTCATTTCGAGCATCTTGGGGTCGATCAGGATCAGCCGAACCTGCTCTGCCTTGGCCTTGTACAGCAGCGACAGGATCATGGCGTTGATGCCCACCGACTTGCCGGAGCCGGTGGTGCCGGCCACCATGCAGTGCGGCATCTTGGCCAGGTCCGCCACCATCGGCTTGCCGGCGATGTCCTTGCCCAGCGCCATGGTGAGGTTCGATGCGCTCTCGTTGTAGACCTGCGAGCCGAGGATCTCGGACAGCCGTACCGTCTGGCGCTTGGGGTTGGGCAGTTCCAGCCCCATGTAGACCTTGCCGGGAATGGTTTCCACCACCCGGATGGAAACCAGCGACAGCGACCGCGCCAGGTCGCGCGCCAGGTTGACCACCTGGCTGCCCTTGACGCCGGTGGCCGGCTCGATCTCGTAGCGGGTGATGACCGGACCCGGGTAGGCCGCCACCACCTTGACCTCGACGCCGAAATCCTTGAGCTTCTTCTCGATCAGGCGCGAGGTGAATTCCAGCGTCTCGGCGCTGACGGTTTCCTGGTGCGTCGGGATGGGGTCCAGCAGCGCCAGCGGCGGCAGGTCGGAGTCCTGGATATCGGCGAACAGCGGCTGTTGCTTCTCGCGCTCCACCCGCTCGTGCTTGGGCACCGCCTGCGGCCGCACGATCTGCACCGGCGCCGCCTCCTCGATCTTGACCCGCTGCACTTCCACGGTTTCGGTGCGCACGACCTTGGCCGCCTCGCCGATGATGCGGTCCTGCTTGCTCTCGCGGCGCGCCTTGAAGCCGAGGAAGAGGTTCTCGACAAAGCCGCCGATGTGCTCGGCCACCGACAGCCACGAGAAATGGAAGAACAGCGACAGGCCGATGGCCAGCGTCAGCAGCAGCAGCAGGGTCGCGCCGGTAAATCCCAGCGCCATCTGCATCCAGCCGCCCAGCAGGTCGCCCAGCACGCCGCCGGGGGCGCGCGGCAGCGCCGAGCGCAGCGGATACATGCGGATGGCTTCCAGGCCCATGCTGGCGGTCAGCGACAGGCCAAAGCCGATCCAGCTCACCACCAGCCCCTGGCGCGCCTCGCCGTTGCGCTCGGGCAGCTCGGCGGTCAGCGCGCGCCAGCCGCGCCAGCAGCGGCGTACCAACAGCACCGCCCACCAGTAGGCGGAGAAGCCGAAGATAAAGAACAGCACGTCGGCCATCCAGGCGCCCACGCGGCCGCCCAGGTTGTGGATGTCGGCCACCTGGTTGGCGTGMGACCAGCCGGGGTCCGCCTTGCTGTAGCTGGCCAGGATGCAGACGAAGGCCAGTGTGACAGCCAGCAACAGGAACCAGCGCACTTCGCCCAGCAGCTTGCCGATGCGCGAGGGCAGCGCGGATGGATCGGTACGTGTTGTCGTAGTAGCTCGGGCCATGCCTGGGTCTGGGTTACCGTGTGAAGTTTGGTTTGCCGGCCATTTTAACCTTGGCCGGGGCTATCGCTCCCATTGGAATTTGCAACAGTGAGCAAACGCCGGTCCACTTATAATGCTGGTTTCGATTCACGCTGGCGCGCACCAAGGCGCACCAGCCATAGGAAAGCATCATGGCCAAACACGCAAAAGTGCTGATTCTCGGTTCCGGCCCCGCCGGCTATACCGCTGCCGTCTACGCGGCCCGCGCCAACCTCCAGCCGGTGCTGATCACCGGCCTGGCCCAGGGTGGCCAGCTGATGACCACGACCGACGTGGAAAACTGGCCAGCCGATGCCAACGGCGTGCAAGGCCCGGAACTGATGCAGCGCTTCCTGGAGCATGCCGAGCGCTTCAACACCGAAATCATCTTCGATCACATCCATACCGCCAAGCTGACCGAACGCCCGATCCGCCTGGTCGGCGATGCCGGTGAATACACCTGCGATTCGCTGATCATCGCCACCGGCGCCTCGGCCCAGTACCTCGGCCTGCCCTCGGAAGAACTGTTCATGGGCCGCGGCGTGTCGGCCTGCGCAACTTGCGACGGATTCTTCTACAAGAACCAGGAAGTCGCGGTTGTCGGCGGCGGCAATACCGCGGTGGAAGAAGCGCTCTACCTGTCGCATATCGCCAGCAAGGTCACCCTGATCCACCGCCGCGACAAATTCCGCGCCGAGCCGATCCTGGTCGACCGCCTGCTCCAGCGCGAGAAGGAAGGCCGCATCGAAATCCGCTACAACACCGTGCTGGACGAGGTGGTGGGCGACGAATCCGGCGTGACCGGCGTCAAGCTGCGCGATGCTCAGGGCGACAAGACCGAAGAACTCAAGCTGGCGGGCGTGTTCATCGCCATCGGCCACAAGCCCAATACCGACCTGTTCGAGGGCCAGCTCGACATGCGCAACGGCTATATCGTGACCAAGACCGGCCTGGCCGGCGATGCCACGGCTACCAGCATCCCCGGCGTGTTCGCCGCCGGCGACGTGCAGGACCACATCTACCGCCAGGCCATCACCAGCGCCGGCACGGGCTGCATGGCAGCGCTGGACGCCCAGCGTTACGTGGAAGCGCTGCAGTAAGCGCCTGCCCCCGGCACCTGCCGCACTGTGATTCGCTGCGCACAGCGATCACCGTGCCGCGGGCGCCCGGATAAATGGCCGCGCGAGCCCTTGGGCGCGACGCCAGTCCCGCCCGTCTGCACTACCTCCCCCCACTTTATAATCACGCCGAGCACCCCGGAGAATTCCATGACGCACGGCGCAAAGAAACCCGCCAGCCCGCCCAAGCGCTTCGGCCTGACCGACCTGGCTGGCCTGCGCGAATCCCTCAAGGCTGACACCGAGCGGCGCGAAGCCGAACGCCGCGAGGCGGAAAGCGTCGCCCAGCGCGCACGCGAGGAGGCTGACGTCTTCCGCAGCAGCGTGGGCAACGTCAGCGCCCTGCGCGACCGTAACCGCATCACGCCCACGCCGCGCCACCCCGCGCCGGTACCGGTACAAACCCAGCTGGACGACAAGGCCGTGCTGGCCGCATCGCTTTCCGACGAATTCGACGTCGAGAACCTGCTGGATACCGATGAAACCCTGTCGTTCCGCCGGCCGGGCATCGGCATGGACGTGGTCAAGAAGCTGCGCCGCGGCGAATGGGTGCCCCAGGACAAGATCGACCTGCACGGCCTGCGCAGCGACGAAGCGCGCGAGGTGCTGGCCGAGTTCGTGCGGCGCTCGGTCAAGCGCGGCGTGCGCTGCGTGCGCGTGATCCACGGCAAGGGCAACGGCTCGCCGGACAAGACGCCGGTGCTCAAGGGCAAGGTGCGCAGCTGGCTGGTACAGAAGGAAGAAGTGCTGGCCTTCGTTCAGGCGCGCGGTGCCGAGGGTGGCTCCGGCGCGCTGATGGTGCTGCTGCGCCAGCCGCACGCCTGAGGCCGCGCGCACGATGCATCTGCCGCTCGATCTCCTGATGGGGCGGTTGCCCCTGATCCTGCATGTCATGGAAGTGGTGGGCGTGCTCGCCTTCGCCGTCTCCGGCGTGGTCGACGCGCGCAAGCAGCGCTTCGATGCCGTGGGTACGTTTGTGGTGGCGTTCGCCACCGCCTTTGGCGGCGGCACGGTGCGCGACGTGCTGCTGGACCGCCGGCCCTTCTACTGGGTCGACCACGAAGGCTATGTGATCCTGATCTTCGTCATGTCGCTCGGCGCTTCGTTCGTGCTGCGGGTAGTCAGCCGGGTGGCGTCCGAGCGCACCATGATCACGGCCGATGCGATCGGCCTCGGGCTGTTTTCCGTCACCGGCACGTCGCTCGCGCTGGTGGCGCAGATGACGCCTACCGTGGCGGTCATGATGGGCATCATTTCCTCGGTGTTCGGCGGCGTGGTGCGCGATGTGCTGTGCAACGAGGTGCCGATGATCCTGCGCGACAGGTCGCCTTATGCCACCTGTGCCTTTGTCGGTTGCTGGGTCTATGTCGGCCTGACCTGGGTGCGGGCCGAGCAGGAACTGGCCCTGCTCGCGGGCGCGATCACCATCACGGCGACGCGCCTGCTGTGCGTGCGCTTCGGCTGGAAGCTGCCGAGCTAGCCGGGCAATCCGGGCGCCCCTCCCCCGGGACCGCCAGGATTGCGCCGGTGCTGAATTGCCTGCGCGGAGCGCTTAGACGGCGGCCTCGTCCTGCTCGCCGGTGCGGATGCGGATCACTCGCTCGATCTCGGTGACGAAGATCTTGCCGTCGCCGATCTTGCCGGTGTGCGCCGCCTTGACGATGGCGTCGAGCACGGTATCGAGCTGGTTCTCGGCAACCACGACCTCGATCTTGATCTTGGGCAGGAAATCGACCACGTACTCGGCGCCGCGGTACAGCTCGGTATGCCCTTTCTGGCGGCCAAAGCCCTTCACCTCGGTTACCGTCAACCCGGTCACGCCGATGTCAGCCAGCGCCTCGCGCACTTCGTCCAGCTTGAACGGTTTGATGATGGCGGTAATCTGCTTCATTTTGGCCCCTTATATAGTCGTTGGTTAGTGAGAGAGTTTAGCCTGCCCGGCGGGTTGCCGGATGTTGCCTGCCGCACCGCGCCATTTCCGGTAGACTCAACCGGCCCTGCCGCCCGCGCAAAGCTCGCGCGGCGCGGACAGCCATGGCGGAACAAGGCCCTGGCCGGCGCCACCGAGGCGTCGGCAGCAGGCAAATGATGAGCGGATCTAGCGCAATGCAGTCTGAATCTTGCAAGCCGGGACCGGACCACCCTGACGCAAGCCSCCCAGGGGCGGCTGCGGCACAAGGCGGACAGGAACACGAGCGGATGGAGAATTATCGCACGCAGATCGTTTTCGATCTGTCCGAGCTGCCGGCGGCCACATGGGATGCCCTGGTGGCGGCGCAGCCCGGCGCCACGCCGTTCCTGCGCCACGCCTTCCTGCACGCCCTGCACGCCAGCGGCAGTGCCTGCGACGAAACCGGCTGGAGCCCGCGCTACCTGACCCTGTGGGCTCCGCACGAAGGCGGCGGCGAGCGCCTGGTGGCGGCCATGCCGCTGTACGCGAAATCGCACTCGTATGGCGAATACGTGTTCGACTGGGCCTGGGCCGACGCCTATGCGCAGCACCGCCTTCCCTACTACCCAAAGCTGCTGTCCGCGATCCCCTTCACGCCCGTCCAGGGCGCGCGGCTGCTGGCCAAGGACGTGGGCGCGCGCCGTGTCCTGCTGCAAACCGCGCTGGCGGTGGCGGAGCAAAGCCAGTTGTCATCCCTGCATGTRCTCTTCCCGGACGAGCATGAGGCCGCGTTGATGGCAGACGCCGGCATGCTGATGCGGCATGGCGTGCAGTTCCACTGGACCAACCCGGGCTATGAGAGCTTCGAGGCGTTCCTGGCCACGCTCTCGCAAAAGAAGCGCAAGAACATCCGCGCCGAACGGCGCCGCGTGGCGGAAGCTGGCATCACCTTCCGCCAGTTGCGGGGCGCGGAGATCGGCGACGACGAATGGCGCTTCTTCCATCGCTGCTATCGCCAGACCTACCGCGAGCATCATTCCACGCCCTATCTGAACCTGGACTTCTTCCGGCGCATCGGTGCCGCCATGCCGGAGAACCTGCTGCTGGTGGTGGCCATGCGTGCCGGCCAGCCGATCGCCGCCTCCCTGGTGGTCTACGACGGCGACCCCGCACGCAGCACCTTGTTCGGGCGCTACTGGGGGGCGCTTGAGCACCACCCATGCCTGCACTTCGAGACCGCCTACTACCAGCCTCTGGAATTCTGCATCGCGCAGGGTATCCGCACCTTCGAAGGCGGCGCGCAGGGCGAACACAAGATGGCGCGCGGATTCCTGCCGGTCGCGACCCGCTCCGCCCACTGGCTGGCGCATCCGTCCTTCGCCGATGCCGTCGAGCGCTTCCTCGTGCGCGAGCGCCAGGGCATCGACGCCTACCTGGACGAACTCAACGACCGCACGCCGTTTGCCCGCGGCTGAAGCCGGCCATGGCTGGCCGGCTTGCCGCGTCAACGCCACATGCGCCGCAGCGTGTTGTCGCCCAGCATGTAGTGGTGGAACAGCGCGGCCACCGCATGCAGCCCGATCACCGTGTAGAAGGCGGTACCCAGCGTTTCATGGATTTCCTTGAGGGCATCCTTCAGGTCCGCGTTCTGCGCCACCAGCGAGGGCAGTTCGATGCCGAGCCCCGGCAGCGTCATCAGGTGGCCACCCGCGTTGAGGGCCAGCAGGCCCAGCACGGGCTGTATGAAGATAAACAGATAAAGCAGGAGGTGCATGGCGCCGCCCAGCAGATGCATCCAGCGCGGGCCGGGCTCGGGCGCCGGCGCCCCGCCCATCAGGCGCCACAGCAGGCGCGGCACCGCCAGCACAATCACCAGCGCGCCAGCCCACTCGTGGACCGACATCGACAGGGCGCGGGCGGCGCTGCCTTTTGCGGTAAAGCCCTTGAGTTCGATCGCGGCGTACGCGGTGGCAATCAGCAGGAACACCGCCCAGTGGAAGAAGACCGCCAGACCGGAATAGCGAACCGTCGCGGATGGCTTCGAAGAGGTAACGTACATGGGGATTGGCAGTCTTTCTGCCGAGTTGTTCTGTGATTGGAGCTTAACCCACAGGCTTCATGGTGTCTTTGGCCTCCATCAAACCCGACGCAACAAAAAACCCCGCCGTGGCGGGGTTCGTTCAGCTGCGGTTCAGCCAGGCGCGGGAAACGGCCATGACCGACCCTGCGGCGCGCCGCCCGGGGCGGCGAAGGCTTACTTCGTGTAGTTGGCCACGCCGTCGGTGATTTCCTTGTGGGCTTCCTCGATGCCGGCCCAGCCTTCCACCTTGACCCACTTGCCCGCTTCGAGTGCCTTGTAGTTCTCAAAGAAGTGCTTGATCTGGTCCAGCAGGTTCTGCGGCACGTCGGACAGGCCCTTCATGAAGGCGGTGGCCGGCGACAGCTTGTCCAGGGGCACGGCGATCAGCTTGGCATCCACACCCGACTCGTCGGTCATCTTGAGCATGCCCAGCGCGCGGCAACGCACGACGGCACCGGCCAGGATCGGGAACGGCGAGAGCACCAGCACGTCGACGGGGTCGCCGTCGCCCGACAGGGTCTGCGGAACAAAACCGTAGTTGGCGGGATAGCGCATGCCGGTGCCGATGAAACGGTCGACGAAGAGCAGGCCGGTTTCCTTGTCGGCTTCATACTTCACCGGATCGCTCTGGGCGGAGATTTCAATGATGACGTTGAAATCGTTCGGGATGTCCTTGCCSGGGGARACGAGGTTGAAGCTCATGCTTGCTCTCCAGATGCCTGTGTTTGAGGATGGCGGGCATTATAGCGGTTCGAAGCTGACCCGGGCCTGACGCCACGTGCCTTGCGCGCCTCGCGCGGTGAGTGATAATGCTGAATTGTCCCAATGACGCATCGACAGGCGCACTAACAGCCACAGGCTGACGGTCGCATCCAGCCGGAGCCATTCCAATGCACGCYCAGCACTTCGTTGCCAACCGCCTGATCGCGCCGGATTCCGGCATGCGCATCAAGGTATTCGACCCTTCCAGCGGCGAGCCCTTCGCCGAAATCGCCCGCGGCAACGCGGTCGACATCAATGTGGCCGTCCACGCCGCCCGCCAGGCCGCCGAAGGCGCCTGGGGCGCCATGGCGCCCGCCGAGCGYGCACGCCTGCTCAACCGCGTGGCGCTGACGCTGATCGAGCATGAAGCCGAACTCGCCGCGCTGGAAGCGCGCGACACCGGCAAGCCCTTGCGCCAGGCTGCCGCCGACGTGCGCGCCGTGGCGCGCTACTTTGAGTTCTACGCCGGCGCGGCCGACAAGCTGCACGGGCAGACCATTCCCTACCAGCCGGGCTTCACCGTGCTGACCGTGCGCGAGCCGCATGGCGTGACCGGCCACATCATCCCTTGGAACTACCCGCTGCAGATCTTCGGGCGCAGCGTCGGCGCGGCGCTGGCCACGGGCAATGCCTGCGTGGTCAAGCCCGCCGAGGACGCCTGCCTGTCGCTGCTGCGGGTGGCGGAGCTGGCGGCCGGGGCCGGCCTGCCCGAAGGCGCGCTCAATATCGTCACCGGCTATGGCCACGAAGCCGGCGCCGCACTAGCGCGCCACCCCGGCATCAACCACATCTCCTTCACCGGTTCGCCGCAGACCGGCAAGCTGATCGCGCAGATGGCAGCCGAGAACCACGTGCCGGTCACGCTGGAACTGGGCGGCAAGTCGCCCCAGATCGTGTTCGCCGACGCCGATGTCGATGCGCTGGTGCCGATCATCGTCAACGGCATCGTGCAGAACGCCGGCCAGACCTGCTCGGCGGGCAGCCGCGTGCTGGTGGAACGCCCGCTCTACAATGCCGTGCTCGACCGCCTTGCCACGGTGTTCGAGTCCCTGCGCGTGGGTCCATCGGAGCTGGACCTTGAATGCGGCCCGCTGATCAACCGCAAGCAGCAACAGCGTGTATGGGACTTCGTTTCCGACGCGCAGCACGCCGGCATTACCGCGATGGCGCAAGGACAGATCGTGGCGGAAGCGCCGGAATCCGGCTACTACCAGGTGCCGATGCTGTTCCGCGACGTGCCGCCGGCGCACCGGCTGGCGCAGGAAGAAGTCTTTGGGCCGCTGCTGGCGGCAACGCCCTTCGACACCGAGGCCGAAGCCATCGCGCTCGCCAACGGCACCCCCTACGGGCTGGTCGCCGGCGTCTGGACCCGCGACGGCGCACGGCAACTGCGGCTGGCGCACAAGCTGCGCGCGGGCCAGGTCTTTATCAACAACTACGGTGCCGGCGGCGGKGTGGAACTGCCTTTCGGCGGCAGCGGGCAGTCCGGCCACGGCCGCGAGAAGGGCTTCGAAGCCCTGTACGGATTCACCACACTGAAAACCATCGCCATACAACATGGGTAATATCAACTTCCTGTCGGTCGCGTTCGCCATTTTCTTCTTCTGGATGGCGTGGCACGTCAGAAACAAACGCGCCACCAACCCCTCGGCCATGCCGCGCCTGCAGGTCTTCAAGCGCAAGTGGGGCGACACCGTGGGCGACCGCGTGCACTGGTGCCTCTATGTGGCCCTGCCCTTCCTGCTCGCGCTGATGATGGTCGCCAACGCGCTGCGCGGCCGCGGCCCGTTCGCGCACTAGCAGGCCGCTCCAACATGAGCCCGGCACCGTTGCCGCGAACGGCATGCTTGCCGGCCGCCCTGCCCGCGCAAGGCGGTGGCACCGGTGCGGCCATCGCATTCAACGCGGGGGGCCGCATGTAGCAGGCGGCGCCCCTCATCCAGCGGTATCGTGCAATCACAGAGAGTAAATCCCAGAGGAGACAGCATGACAACAACCGCAGTACACAGCGGCGCAGCCGACCCCACCTTCGAGGATGCCACCTACCGCAAGGTGAGCTGGCGTCTCGTTCCCTTCCTGCTGCTTTGCTACGTAGTGGCCTACCTGGACCGGGTCAACGTAGGTTTTGCCAAACTGCAGATGCTTAACGACCTGCAGTTCAGCGAGACCGTCTACGGGCTGGGCGCGGGCATCTTCTTCATCGGCTACTTCCTGTTCGAGGTGCCCAGCAACGTGATCCTGCACAGGGTGGGCGCGCGCATCTGGATTGCCCGGATCATGATCACCTGGGGGCTGATCTCGGCGGCGATGATGTTCGTCACCACGCCGACGATGTTCTACGTGCTGCGCTTCCTGCTTGGTATCGCCGAGGCTGGCTTCTTCCCCGGCATCATCCTCTACCTGACCTACTGGTACCCATCGCATCGGCGCGGGCGCACCACCACCTATTTCATGACTGCGGTTGCGCTTGCCGGCGTGATCGGCGGGCCGCTGTCGGGCTGGGTGATGCAATCCTTCGACGGCCACAACGGCTGGTCGGGCTGGCAATGGATGTTCCTGCTCGAAGGCATCCCGTCGGTGCTGGTGGGGCTGGTGGTGCTGGCCTACCTCGACGACCGCATCGTCCACGCCAAGTGGCTGAACGATGAAGAGAAGGCCCTGCTCCAGCGCAATATCGCCAACGAGGACATGCACAAGGAAGACGCGCCGGTCAGCCAGGTGCTGACCAGCCCGCGTGTCTGGCTGATGAGTTCGATCTACTTCTGCTTCGTGATGGGCCTGTACGGCGTCAGCTTCTGGCTGCCCACGATCATCAAGCAGACCGGCGTGAAGAGCCCGCTGGACATCGGCCTGCTCACCGCCATTCCCTATGGCTGCGCRGTGGTCGGCATGATACTGGTGGCCTACAGCGCCGACCGCACGCGCGAGCGCCGCTGGCATATCGCCCTTCCCGCGCTGGCCGGCGCGCTTGGGCTGGTGCTGTCGGTGCAATGGCACAGCAACACAGTGCTGGCACTGCTCGGACTGACGCTGGCCACCATCGGCATCCTGACCACGCTGCCGCTGTTCTGGAGTCTGCCCACGGCGTTTCTCGCGGGCACCGGCGCCGCGGCGGGTATTGCGCTGATCAACTCGCTGGGCAACCTGGCAGGCTTTATCAGCCCGTATGCGGTGGGCTGGCTGAAGGACCTGACGCAAAGCACGGACTCCGGGATGTATCTGCTGGCGGCGTGTCTGGTGGTAGGCGCGGCGCTGACGCTGTCGGTGCCGGCGCGGATGGTGAACAAGTAGGAATTTGAGGGCGGGCGCCACATCACGCGCCCGCCCTCTCCCCCGTCCCCTCTCCCGCAAGCGGGAGAGC
>NZ_JBFTLX010000040.1:0-35775 GCF_056396665.1 Cupriavidus sp. 05T313
GCTCGCTACAGTACAGTTTGGCGTTTTAACGTCCGCCAAAGCCCAGACCAATCAATCGAAGCCGGCGCCCCTGCCCTCGACCAAGCCGGGTACCCATGCGGCCTTTGCATCGATCAAGCAGATCAACGCAGGGCTACTCAACGTCGGCTACGCGGAGGCTGGCCCTGCGAACGGGCCAGCCGTCGTTCTGCTACACGGCTGGCCCTATGACATCCACAGCTTCGTCGACGTCGCGCCTCTGCTCGCGTCGCGCGGATACCGCGTGATTGTTCCGTACCTGCGCGGCTATGGTTCGACGACCTTCCTGTCGAAGGAAACCATGCGCAACGGCCAGCCGGCGGCCGTTGCGCTCGATATCATCGCGCTGATGGATACGCTGGGCATGCAGAAAGCCGTCATCGCAGGGTTCGATTGGGGCGCGCGCACGGCATGCATCCTTGCTGCCCTCTGGCCAGAGCGCTGTAACGGGCTGGTATCCGTCAGTGGCTACCTGATTGGCAGTCAGGCGGCGGGCAAGATGCCGCTGCCGCCTGAGGCCGAGTTTCAGTGGTGGTACCAGTTCTACCTGGCCACGGACCGCGGACGCGATGGCTATCAGAAGTACACGCACGACTTCGCGAAACTGATCTGGCAGCAGGCCTCACCGAAGTGGAAGTTCGACGACGCCACCTTCGAACGCAGTGCCGCTGCCTTCAACAATCCCGATCACGTGGAGATTTCCGTACACAACTATCGCTGGCGGCAAGGTCTTGCCGCAGGCGAGCCGAGGTACGACGAGTTCGAGCAGCGGCTCGCGACGGCGCCCACCATAGGCGTGCGCACAATCACGATGGAAGGTGACGCCAACGGCGCCCCGCATCCGGCGCCCAGCACCTATGCCAGCAAGTTCGCCAGCAAATACGAGCACCGGGACCTCAAGGGAGGCATCGGCCACAACCTCCCGCAGGAAGCACCGCGGGAATTCGCGCAGGCGGTTATCGACGTCAACAGGTTTTAGTGCGGCAGACTAGCCCGGCCGGCATCGGGACTCAACGCCCGATGCGGGCGTCACGGAGCTGCGGAAAGATCTTCCAGACGTCCAATGAGCAAGCGCCCGCTCAGGGACCGGTCTGCTCGTATCGGTGCTCCTAGCATTTTCGCGTTCACATGCCGATCATCAGGTGCCCGGGCCCATCGCGGGAAAAGTGCCTGGCCTYGATGAAGGCATGCACGACTACCAGGGCGTCTCTAATGCCTACTCTTGCCATGGCAGGGGACGACTGAAGCAAACGTACCCAAGAACGCCCCAGCCAAAAAGTGTGTTTAGGCAAGATCCGCCCGACGGACAGATCTAAAAGGGACTTGACCTCTATTGATCGTTGCGTCGTGCGTTGTACAAGTCCGTCTGCAGGTCGCCTGTCAACTCTCACACCACAGTACTGTGACTCCGTGTGGCGCTCCGTAGCGTTCAACGCGGTGCCAAAGAGAGCGAATGCAAGATTTCTTGGCTGGCCGCGACAACTCGATTACTCTCGTCATAAGGTAGCCGTCGCGCACAGTCCCGTGCGCACCGGTAACTGCAAAGCGGAAGTATTCAGTAGCCGCT
Organism: Cupriavidus sp. 05T313; assembly: GCF_056396665.1. NCBI lineage: Bacteria > Pseudomonadati > Pseudomonadota > Betaproteobacteria > Burkholderiales > Burkholderiaceae > Cupriavidus > Cupriavidus sp. 05T313. Next base: position 1,586 of record NZ_JBFTLX010000040.1, read on the forward strand.
CCATTCTTTTTGACAGGGCGGAGCCTTTGGCTGCAGGTATCGGCAACAGTCGACCTAGCGGTGGCGGTGCCGATTTGCCACCAAGGAGAATCGGCGATGAGCAACGAGTCAAGGCTGGAAGGCGACAAGCTCGCGCATCAGGTGGCAGAGGATGCGAGCCATATCGACGACGGCGCGATCGTCGATGACCCGAGCGTGCGCGACCATCCGCGCTACCACCAGATGTTTCCGGTCCTGACGGAGGCTGAAGTCGACAAAGTGCGTCGCTTCGGCAGCCCGTGCCACTACGCTAAAGGCGAATTGCTCTATCGTGCAGGAAGTATCTGTCCGGGCATGTTCCTCCTGCTGTCGGGAAAAGTGCGCATAGTCATTCGTGATGGCCTGGGCCACCGGATTGTCCACACCTATACACAACGCGGCGAGTTCACCTCCGATATCACCCAGCTTTCGAGCAAGCCCGCAGTTGTAGATGCGCATGTCATCGAAGCTGTCGAAGCGGTGTTGCTGCGGCCCAACCAACTAAGCGCCATGGTGATCAGTGAAGCCGATCTTGGCGAAAAGATCATGCGCGCCTTGATTCTGAGGCGCGTCTTGGCGATTGAACGCGGACAGGGTGCCGTTCTGGTCGGCGCCCCCGGCAATGATCGACTCCTCGCATTGCAAGATTTTCTGCGCCGCAACGCTTTTCCAAATATGGCGCTTGATGCGGAGCAGGACGCCGACGCCATCGCGTTACTTGAACGCCTGACGCCACAGCCCGATGACTTCCCGCTCGTCGTTTGTCCGAACGGCACTGTGCTGCGAAACCCTGATGTGGGACAGCTCGCATCTTGTCTGGGACTGATTCCTGAGTTCGATCCGACGCACGTCTACGATGTGGCGATCATCGGCGCCGGCCCGGCAGGACTTGCGACGGCCGTCTACGCGGCATCCGAAGGGCTGTCGGTCGCGGTGTTCGACTGTCGTGCCCCCGGTGGCCAGGCGGGTACGAGTGCGCGCATCGAGAACTATCTGGGCTTTCCCACCGGCATCACGGGTCAAGCCCTGGCGGGCCGCGCGTTCGTTCAGGCGCAGAAGTTCGGTGCACATATCGGTATTCCGTGCGAAGTCAAGGCATTGTATTGCGACAAGCACCCGCTTGTCGTGGAGCTTGCCGATGCCCGGCGCATCCGCGCGCGCACCGTGGTCATCGCCAGCGGCGCAGAGTATCGGCGTCCCGTCGTCGAGGGACTTGCGCGCTTCGAGCGCTGCGGCGTCTATTACTGGGCTACGCCAATCGAGGCCAGGCTATGCCGCAAGGAGCCGGTGCTGCTGGTCGGCGGCGGCAACTCCGCGGGGCAGGCTGTGGTATTTCTGGCATCGCACGCCGAGCATGTGCACATGTTCATCCGCGGCGCGAGCCTTGAGCAAAGCATGTCGCACTACCTGATCGAACGTATCGGCTCGCTGCCGAATGTAACGCTTCATACGCGCATTGAACTGACTGCGCTCGAGGGGGATGGGCGTCTCGAACGCGTGCACTACCGCGGTGCCGGCGGCATTGAAGGAAGCATGACGGTACATCATCTATTCGTATTCATCGGCGCCGAACCGAATACGAGCTGGCTTAAGACATGCGGCGTGTCGCTCGACAGCAAAGGATTCGTATTGACCGGTACCGACGTTGCCGAAGCTCCCGTGCAAACGCTGCTTTTGCAGACGAGTGTGGAGGGTGTCTTCGCGATCGGCGACGTTCGTTCGGGATCCACCAAGCGTGTGGCGTCGGCGGTAGGCGAAGGCGCGGCCGTGGTGGCGCAGATTCATCGTTTCTCGGCCGGCGTCCGGTGAACGCACCTGTCGACCAGAACGGCCGCAGTTAGTGCGGTATGAGGAAGCGTTCGCATGAATCGGGGGCGGGAGCGCTGTCAGTCGCGCTCCCTGTCTGGTCGGCAAGGGGAGCGTCAGACGTAGGCGCCGTCAAGATAGGGATCAACACTGCGCGCCGGGTCCGCCGAGACGCCCGTACGGTCCATGCCGGCCAGGGTGCGGGCACCGTCGGTGAACGGATCAACGTTGCGCGCACCGTCGGTGTACGGATCGACAGCCCGCGCGCCATCGGTGTATGCGTCGCGCGACTCCTGCACCGAACGAGCACCCTCGGTATACGGGTCCCGGGCGCCTGCATGGGACAGACCGGCGGCATGCGCACCGGCAGCGGCGGCAACCAGGGCGATGGCGAACACAAAACGCTTGGCGATGTTGGTAGTCATGATCGGTTTCCTTGAAAGTCTGCATTGGATATGGCAGCCGCGGGATCGCATCGTTGCGGTTCGCCGGCGGGCTACGGAACGTATTTAAGGAGACCGATGTATCGTGCCAGTAGCGCGTAATGACCGTTTCTGTCAGTACGCGTATCGTTGCGGCGGTTTGATACAGTCGCGTACAAAAGTCTTGCGCGAACGGGCGGACCGCCATGGAGCCGGGGACTCTCATGGTGCACTTCCGTTCATTTGCCGAAGCGCGCCTGTGRCAGGGCCAGTCAGCCCAGCCTGACTTCCGCCGCCAGGCCTCCGCCCTCACGATTACGCAGCCTGAGGGTTCCGCCGATGGCCACCGCGAGTTGCTGGGCAATCGCCAGCCCGAGCCCGGTACCGCCAGTCTCCCGGCTGCGTGAATGCTCGAGCCGGACAAACGGCTGCAGCACCACCTCGAGCTTGTCTTCCGGGATGCCGGCGCCGCGATCGAGTACCTCTAGGACCACGGTGTCTCGCTCGCGGCGCACGTTCAGTTCCGCCGCCCCGCCGAACTTCAGGGCGTTATCGATCAGATTGGTCAGTATCCGGCGCAACGCGTTGGGGCGCGTGACGATGGCGCCCCCGATGTTCTGCAGGACCGTCACCGCCTTGCCGGTGTCCTGGTAGTCGTACGCCAAGCTCTCGACAAACGATCCGATGTCGATCCGCGACGGCTTCTCGCCATCCCCGTGCGTGGTGCGCGCATACGCCAGTCCTTCCTTCACCAGCATTTCGATCTCGGCCAGGTCGTGCACCATCTTGCGCTTTTCCTCGGAGTCTTCTGCCATCTCGGCGCGCAGCTTCATCCGCGTGATCGGCGTCTGCAGGTCGTGAGAGATTGCGGCCAGGATCTGTACGCGTTCCTCGACGAACCCGGCGATGCGCTCGCGCATGGCATTGAACGCGCGCGCCGCACGCACCAGTTCGGTGGGGCCCGTCTCGCCGAGCGGCGGCGTCTTCGCGTTCGGATTGAGCGCATCGGCGGCATCGGCCAGCGCCACCAGCGGGCGGATCGACAGCCGCACTGCGAACCAGCAGCACAGGACCAGCAGCAGCAACTGGATCACCAGGACATAGGGCAGCCACTGCGCGATCGGCGTCGGGCGCGGATGCACGTCAATGGTCAGGGGGCTGCCATCGCTCAGCGTCAAATGGGCCTGCATCCGCTTGCCGTCGCCGGGAATGGACTCCACCTTGACCGGAAAGCGGCCGCCGCTCGCCTCCGTAATCCGGTCGGCAATTTCCTTGCCCTGCGGGGTCATCTCGGGCGCGCCCGACAGACCCGGCCCCAATATGTATTGATAGGCGCCGCGATTCACGCGTGGCAGCCATTGCGGCCGCTCGTCCGCCGGCACGCGGTCCATGATGGCAATCGAAGTGGACACGTCGGTTTCCAGCGTGCCGAGCATCACTCGGCGCGCGGAAATATAACGTTCAGAGAACAGCACACCGAACGACAGGCCGTGGGCGACGATCAGACCCGCGAGCAGGATTAGGAAGAGGTGCGATCCCAGCGTACGAGGCCAGGGCCAGGTGCGGACATTCACTGGCGTGCCTCCTTGATCTCCACGGGCATCGAGAACACATAGCCCTCGCTGCGCACCGTCTTGATGTAGCGTGGCTCGCGTGCATCGTCATTGAGGTGCTGGCGCAGGCGGCTGACCAGCAAGTCGATCGACCGCTCGAAGATTTCCGCCTCGCGGCCCTGCGTGAGATTGAGCAGTTGGTCGCGATTGAGCACGCGCTGTGGATGGTCGACAAACACGCACAGCAACCGGTACTCGGCCCCGCTAAGCGTGACAATGATGCCATCGCGGTCCATCAGGTGCCGCGCGGTGGTATCCAGTCGCCAGTCACCGAACGCGAGAATCCGCCCGGCCTCGGTGATCTGCAGATTGGGCGGCAGCATCCGGGTGCGGCGCAGCACGGCCTTGATGCGGGCCAGCAGCTCGCGCGCCGCAAAAGGTTTCGCAAGGTAATCGTCAGCGCCCATTTCGAGACCGATGATACGGTCCGTCTCGTCGTCGCGTGCGGTCAGCATCAGCACCGGCGTGGCCTTGTGCTTGCCGGCGCGCAGTTCCCGGCACAGCACCAGGCCATCATCGCCCGGCATCATCACGTCGAGCACGATCAGGTCGACAGCATTGGTCTCCAGAAACGACCGCATGTGCCGGCCATCAGGCGCCACGGTCACACGCAGGCCGTTCTTGGTGAGATAGGTCGAGACCAGTTCCCGGATTTCCCGGTCGTCATCGACGATCAGGATATGGTCGACATGGGTGTCCATCGGTGTCCCCTCTGTCATAAAAAAGAACGACCAGTCTGTTTCGCCTGCAATCTATGGGGCGCGATTTTTCGTGTACCGCAATGTATCCGGCGGCAGCACCTCGACAATCCTACACATATTCCCCCGAAGGCGACACATACCAGCGATGCTGGCGGTGTCTGATGGACGGCAAGCCAAACCTTTGCGAAAGGACACCGATCATGGCCCTGCTGATACTTGCCTACCTGGGGGGGGTACTGACTATCCTGAGCCCGTGCATCCTGCCCGTCCTGCCTTTTGTCCTCAGCCGCACCGGCCAGCCGTTCCTGCGCGGCAAGCTGCCGATGCTAGCCGGCATGGCACTGACCTTTGCCGCAGTTGCCACGCTGGCGTCGGCTGGTGGCGCTTGGGCAGTGCGCGCCAACGAATACGGGCGCCTCGCCGCCCTGATGCTGTTGGCGCTCTTCGGGCTGTCCTTGCTTTTACCGAAACTGGCGATCACCCTCGCTCGGCCTGTGGTGGCACTCGGCAACCGTCTGGTCACCACCAGTAGTTCGTCCACATCTGCTTCGTCCGCGTCGGCTTCGCCATGGGGTTCGCTGCTGCTTGGCGTCGCCACCGGCATGCTATGGGCCCCGTGCGCCGGCCCTATCCTCGGGCTTGTCCTGACGGGTACGGCCCTTGACGGTGCAAACCTGTCGACGTCGGTATCGCTGGCTGCCTATGCAGCCGGGGCGGCCACCTCGCTGGCCGCCGCGCTTGGCCTCGGCGGCCGCGTCTTCACGGCGATGAAGCGGTCAATGGGCGCTGGCGAATGGCTGCGTCGCGGCCTGGGGGCAGGTGTACTGGGCGCGGTGCTCGCCATCGGCATCGGAGCCGATACCAGCCTGCTGGCGCACTTTCCCGTAAGCGGGCCGGCGCGCATCGAGCAGGCGCTGATCAATGGGCTGCGCAGAGAACAACTCGCGCCACAAGTCATGAACGACGCCAACTACGACCGCGGCATGCTGCTGGCTGCCAATGACACATCCGTGGGCTTCCCGAGCCGCTTGCCCGTAGAGGGCCGCCTGCCTCCGCTAGATGGTGCAGTGCAATGGGTCAACTCTCCGCCACTGTCGAGAGACCAGTTGCAGGGCAAGGTCACACTGGTCTACTTCTGGACCTACTCTTGCATCAACTGCATCCGTACCCTCCCCTACCTTCGCGCCTGGGCGGAGAAGTACAAGGATCAGGGCCTGACGGTGGTTGGCGTGCATACGCCCGAGTTCGCCTTCGAGAAGACACCGGAAAACGTGCGCCGCGCAATTTCCGATTTCCGCATCGGCTTCCCCGTGGCGGTCGATAGCGATTACCGCATCTGGCGTGCATTCCAAAACAGCTACTGGCCGGCCACATACCTTGTCGACGCCCGCGGCAACATCCGCCATCACCAGTTCGGTGAGGGCGACTATGCCAAGTCCGAGCGCGTCATCCAGTCGCTGCTGGCGGAAGCGGGCAATCCGCCGGTGGCGCGCGACGTGGTCACCCCCGACGCGGGTGGCGCGCAGGCGGCGCCGGACCTGTACAACATTCGCTCAACCGAGACCTACATCGGCTACATGCAGGCGTCCAACTTCGCCTCACCGGGCGACATACGGCAGGACGCACCGCGCGAGTACACCGTTGCCAACCTTCGCCTCAACAAGTGGGGCCTGTCAGGCCAATGGACCGTCGGCGCCGAGCAGGCAACGCTCAATCGCGCCGATGGCCGCATCGCCTACCGCTTTCATGCGCGCGACCTGCACCTTGTACTGGGACCGGCGGCCGATGGCCGGGCGGCTCGCTTCGTGGTAACCGTCGACGGCAAGCCCCCTGGCGCCAGCCACGGCGCGGACATCGATGCAGCCGGCAATGGCGCGGTCACGCAGACGCGGCTCTACCAGTTGGTACGCCAGGCTGGCGCGGTAGGCGAGCACACTTTCGAGATCCGCTTTCTGGATCCCGGCGCCCAAGCTTATGCCTTCACCTTCGGCTAGCAAAACATCCCGATTTCCCCTTTTACAAATGAAATCGCACTGGAGCTGGTTCGTCCACAACCGGTTGGCGGCAATACGCCGCCCGCGGCGAGCCAGCGCCTTCGCAAGCTCGCTTGATCGGCACGCGGTGCTCGTCTGACATGAAATGCACCGCCTGTCGTTTCGCTACCGACAAGTCCTTGTGCAGGTGATTCTTGAGGGTTGGCGGTTCCCGGACAGACACAGCTTTGCAATCTCGAACCTGAAATATTCGCTGTACTCGGCTTGGGGTTTCATAGATCGCACGGAACATCATGAACAGACCATCCAGGCCAGCGGTAGGACCGCGCAGGCCAACCGGATCAGCAAGCCAGTGCCCAATCCCTTCCGGTAGTCGGGTAGCTGACTCCTCGGGATCCACACCACACTGTGATCCGGCCATGTCACCGGCACTAATTCGGTGTCGGCCTCCGCCCTTCATTGGTGAATCTCATGACAATACGCTTTGCTGCTGAAGCAGCGTCATCGCGGCAGCGATGCGTGCGTTGCGTTGGCGTACCGCCGGACAGAAGGCGATTGCGCCGACAAGGGTCAAGGGCACCATGGGCCGGTTGTCACCATCGCGCGAGCACTTGTGGTCCGCGGCGCCGTCGTCGCTCGCGACGAGCGCCCGGGGAAGTTGGTGTTGCATGGTTGTTTCCTGTTTTGTCCGTCTAGGCATTGGTATTGCGTGTGCCCCACCCTTCACCACTGCCGGGAACACAATACCTCGGCCGAAAGAGAAGGTCTCGTTCGAGACGGGAATAGTGGGCGATGAATACGTCGTTCAGGGTGACATCGGCGGCTTTGCCGAATTGCCGCGAGATTCCCACCATCAGCGGCTGCCTCTGGCGGGACGGATCATCTTCACCTTTCCTTCGCAGCGCGGACGCTCAATGGTGCGTGAGTGTACGATGGGGACGACGCGCTTTGACGACTTTCAGCACCGCTTGGGTATCGCGCGCAACGTGTTGACCGCGCGCTTGAACCGCCTGATCGATAACGGTGTGCTGGTGAAGGTATTGGCCGAAGGCAGCGAGCAGCGTACCGAATATCGGCTGACGAAAAGGGAGATCGCTCTACCCGGTGCTCGTCGCGCTGATGCAATGGGGCGACGAGTGGCGTGGACACGAAACGCCGATACGTATTGTCGAGGACAGCACCGGCCAGCCCCTCGAACGGGTAAGCCTGCGCGTGGGTCCGCGCACACTTGGCTTACGCGACGTGCGTTTCGAGCCCGCCGAGGGCGGCAACTGAGAATACGTCCGAGATCGTCAAGGCACGCAACCGGGCCATCCTCGGCAAGGGGTGAGTGATTGTTGCCACCGCGCGTTCTGCGCGGTGTTTTTCCAATAGCGATCTCATCGAGGCGCGCGCCGCCCCGGTCAGTTGATCGTGACAGGCGGCGCCACGGCGCCGGCTCAGCGCAACGACCGGAACGCGGAACGCAACTCGGAACTGAACAGCTCCGGTTCTTCCCAGGCCGCGAAGTGGCCACCCTTGTCCACGCGGTTGTAGTAGGTCAGGTTCCGATAGGCGCGTTCCACCCAATGCTTTGGCGGCCTGTACACCTCGCCAGGGAAGATGGTCACCGCCACCGGAATGGTGATGGGTCTTGTGCTGGCTTGGGCGGCCCCAGCTTCCCAGTAGATTCGCCCGCTTGAAGCCCCGGTATCGGTCAGCCAGTAGAGCGTGATGTTGTCCAAAATAGCGCCGCGGCTCAACGCTTTCTCAGGGTCACCACGGGTGAATACCCAGTCCGCCTGTTTGTCATAGATCCATGCTGCCAGCCCCACCGGCGAATCGGCCAGGCCATAGCCGATGGTCTGGGGTCGCGTTTGCATGATGCTGGCGTAGCCAAGCCCCTTGTTGAGGAACTCCCTGGTTTGCTCAAACACCTCCCTTTCTTCGGGCGTGAGGTTTGCCGGCGCGGGATCGCCGCTCCTCAGTGCCTTCGCAAGGTCCGGTGGCACGGTCGTGGCGCGCTCGATCCGGTTGACGTGGATGCCAAGCAGTCCCTCCGGCGCCTGGCGGCCGAGTGCGTCGGAAATGATGGCGCCCCAGTCGCCGCCCTGCGAGACGTAGCGCGTATAGCCGAGCCGCTTCATTAGAACGTCCCAGGCGCGCGCAACGCGATCTGGGTTCCAGCCTTTGTCCTTCGGCTTCTGTGAATACCCGAAGCCGGGTATCGACGGAATGACCAGATGGAAGGCATCGTCAGCGGTGCCGCCGTGCGCCGTTGGATTTGTCAGCGGGCCGATGACGTTCAGCAACTCGAAGACCGAACCTGGCCAGCCGTGCGTCATGATGAGCGGCAGCGCGTTCGGATGGGGGGAGCGCACGTGGACGAAATGAATGTCCAGACCGTCGATGTTCATCAGGAACTGCGGATAGGCATTGAGTTTCGCCTCGGCCTTTCGCCAGTCGTAGTCCGTCGCCCAATAGCGCACGAGCCGCTGAAGCGTCGCTAGCTGCACGCCCTGGGAGCGATCGCCAACCGTTTCCGCATCGGGCCAGCGCGTGGCGGCAAGGCGGCGGTGCAGGTCGGCAAGTGCGGCCTGGGGAGCATGGGCGCGGAACGGACGGATCGCGTCCGCCGCGGCGGGGTGCCCACCATCGGCCTGCGCGGCGGCAGACAGAACCGGGGGAAACATAGAGAGCGCTGCCGTCGCCATGCCGCCCAACAGCAAAGTTCGGCGCGTCGGGTCAGAAGCCTGATTCGATGCGTGTGAGTTCACGAGGATGCGTCCTTTTTTGATTGGGTCCTTATTTGGCCGGCACCACTAGCGGCGCCCCCTTCTTGACAATGTAGGTCGCCAGTTCCGATGCCTTGCCACTGCCGACATTCCTCGCCGAGTGTGCGGTGCCTGCCGGGATAAACAGCGAATCGCCCGTCTTGAGCGTGACAGGCGGGTTGTCACCGAGCTGGTACTCCAGCGTCCCCTGCAGGACATGCGCGATCTCTTCGCCCGGATGCAGATGCTTCGGCGCGAACGCACCCGGATCGAAGTCGACGCGTACCTGTACGCCCTCTCGATCCGGCACGCTAAGATCGTGCTGGACGAGATCGGTGCGATGTACCTCCGCCGTTTGCGCTTGAGCCGCGTGCAGCGGCAAACCGGTGGCGACGATGAGCATGGCCGCAGCCATGATTCGGGTCGATTTCATTTGGAATTCCCTTTCCTTGATGAACTGGAGAAGATCCAGTTGCCGGTCAAGGTCGTATTGATGAAGCAACGGTCGTGGCGCGCAATTGGTTTTGCCATGGTTTGATTCAGGCGCGACACACGCCCTATGCACGGGCATGGAATACCTGACACCAAATGCGGCCGCACCTCGAAAATCGTCGTTGCCTTGTCTTGCACGTGCGGATAATGACCAATATTTGGAAGGATCTGGAGATCCAGGTTTGCCCGACTGGCCAGCTCTCCTCCCATGTCCTTCTTGATATAGATACCCTGCTCCCGCCAGATTAAGGCGACGCAATGCTCGTGCAGCCAGCTTCCAGCGCGACAAGCAGTGGTGCTGCGGCACCCGCAGCACCAGAGAACCGAAACCACCGGTACGTCGTGGAATTAACATTCATGCTTCACTCCTTTACTTGACCATCCGCAACTGGAGATCCGATCCGACCTGGAGAGAATCCGTTGCATACGCAGCATTAAAGGATCGAAATGTATCTCTTCTGTGGCGAGCGACAAGCTCTGACGTACCGCTACGTATCCGCGACCGCGCTCAATACATTTCCATACAAAAAACTCGTTGGCGTGCTGCCTAAGTAACGCCGCTGCATATGCCAGCTTCGGCGTRCTCGGCGCAAGTTCCTTTGCGCTCGGTTCGACTTGATTTAACAACGCATCCGCCACTTCGATTTGCCGCCGTTGCCAGTCTTGTCTTGGCCATTGTTGATGGCTACCCGAGCTCGCCGCGTGCAGGCGTAGTCCAGCCGAACGAAAGCACCAGTAGTCAGCTTGCCGCCAACTTGCTCGACAACGCGCGCGAAGGTGACGGCATGCTGCACGGGTATCGCGTCTGAGCACTCATGACGCGCCCAATCTGTATGTACGCGCGGCCAGAGTTGGCTCGCACGTCAAGGAAACCGATCTTCGAAGAGGAAGAACCATGCCCCGCCTACTAGGAAGCGTTAGACAGCATGAGCCATGGGATCTACTTGACACCCGAGGTCGGCGAGGCGTTTGAGCAGGCGACGGATGGTTTTGTTGACGTCGTGACGGTCGAAGTAATCGGGGCCAAGGTCGGCGTACTCAGCGCCATCCCGGAGCACGTGGCAGGCGGCCGTGAGCATGGAAGCAGCCACCGCGAGGAAGGCCTTCTTGACGCCGCGGCGCGCCTTGAGGCGCAGGAACTGGGCATGCAGATAGCTGGTCTTGACCGGCACAGCCGCCCAGCCAGCCGTCACGAGGAAGGTCTTGAGCCAGGTGCCGCTCTTGCGCACTCGGGTGCTGCGCCGCTTGCCAGCACTCTCGTCATTGCGTGGGCATAGGCCTGCCCAGGACACCAGATGGCTGGCATCGGCAAAGCGCGTCATGTCGACGCCGATCTCCGCCAACAGGACCTGAGCGGTCAGGTCGCCAACCCCGGGATCGTGGTCAGCAGGCGGGCGCGCTGTTGGATCGGCGCCAGCGCTTTTCCCACGACGGCGTCGCGCTCGGCCAGCGTGTGCTCCAGTGCGCCAATGACATCCAGGTGCAGTTTCAGCATCGTGCGGTGGTGCTCGGTAATGCGTGCATTCAGCGCCTCGCGCAATTCGGCGTCCTTTTTTCGGGCGTTGCCTTGGGCGAGCGCGGCAAGCCGCTCGGGGTCGACCTCGCCATCGACGATGACTTTGATCATGGCACGGCCGCTGCGCCCGCGCACATCCAAAAGCACACTGCCGCGCTTGAGGTTGGCGTCTTCAAGGACTTTCTGGATGCGCAGACTGTGCTGGGCAATCTCGCGCACGAGTTGCTTGCGGGTGCGCGTGAGATTGCGCACCTCCTGGGTGGCGGCGGGTGGCACAAAGCCCGGGGGTTCCGGCTTCGTCACCGGCCTTGCATTACTGATTAACTGCGCCTTTGATAAGCCTGCCCTGGCGCGAAGCCGAAGCAACTCTTGAATTGCCTCCCAAAATGACTGTGATCGGCAAATCCGGCCTGTAGCGCCACGCGCCCAATTTTTCGCCCGAATGAAGCATGAGTTTGGCTTTTATCATTCGCATGACCAACTGATAGCGATGAGGCGGCAATCCGTATATTTGACTGAACCGGCGACAAAAATGTGCGGGGGACATCGCCGCCCGACGTGCGAGGTCGTCCAGCGAAACTGCCTTGTTCCAATGCGACTCCAGGTGTGGTGCTGGAATGCTATTGCCACCCGCCTGCGTTGCGTGGATTCAAAGTTGAGGCCGTCCAAGAGCGGCATTGCTTGCCGCATCCATTCAAACGCTTTCGCCATGGCCTCGGTGAGCACGTCCTTTGTCGCCATAGCGGGCTCCTGCTGGATTACAGGATGGCCAGTGTAATGCAGGACGGCGGCGGATAACGCCGGCGGGGCGCGATTGCGGCAGGGCTGGCGGTCAGCGATGGCGTGGTGCGCGGCGTGGCCGTCATGGCAACCGGCGCATGGTACACGCCCGACGCCGATGGCGTGGATCGCGCCGGGGCAGCCAATACCCTGACGCTCGATATCGGCACGTCGGATCTGACGCAAGGACGGAACGCGATGAGCTGCCTGGTCGAGGTGTCGCGTGAGCCGTAGCGGGCGGCTACTGGCCGCCCTGCGCAAACATCGGCATGTTCCGCAGGATATGTTCGAGCAGCTTGAGCGCCGCCGCCGGTAACGGCCGCCCGGCCTTGGCCAGCAAGCGCGCCTGGGTGCCCCTGAACAGCGGATGATCGATCGGCACCACCGTGAGCGTTCCGGCAGCGACTTCGCGATACGCGGCGAACTCGCCGCCGATCAGCGTCATGTAGTTTTCGTAGGCAACAAACTGCTTGAGCGCCGTCAGCGAATTGGTGACCAGCGTCGGCCGGATCCTAATGTTCTCCGCGAATTCGAGCATCTTGGCGGCGTGCCCGACGCCGAATGACGCCGGCATCATGGCCAGCGGCCAGGACAAGATGTCCTTGACGCTAGCCGCGCCGCCACGCAATGCCAAGGGATGGTCGGACCGCACCAGCAGGCCGACCGCCTGCGACGAGCTCGCCAGATACTCGATGCGCGGATGTGGCGGCGGATTGAAGGCAAGTCCGATGTGCGCGCGACTCTCGGCCACGGCGTCGAGCACCTGATCCACGCCGAGGATCTCCATGCCGATGTCGAGCAGCGGGTACTGCGCGCAGAACGGCGCCAGCACTTCATTGACCAGCGCATCCACGTACCCCTCGCTCAGGACCAGTTGGACCTGCCCCTGCTGCAGGCCCTTGAGGGCATGGAGCTGGTCCTCGAGCTTCTCCTGATGTGACCGGTAGCCGCGCCAGAACTCAAGCAGATGCGCGGCGGCCTCGGTCGGCCTGACGCCGCGCGCCTGCCGCTCGAACAGTGTCGTGCCAAGTTCATCCTCGAGCAGCCGGATCTGCCGGGTGATCACCGATGGCGATGTGTTGAGATTCTCCGCCGCGCCGCGAATGGTGCCTTGCTCGAGCACTTCGCGGAAGTAGCGCAGCCGCTGCTGATTGATTTCACGCATGTCGAACCATCCACTTGGCCGATGAAAGACTCACACCATAACCGATGCGTTGCCCGGAAGACAACGAAGTGTGGACATGGTTGCTGTTGGCGATTGCCTTTGTCGCTGCCACTATCTGATCCATCAACGCGGTACCCACATAAAAGACATTGGAGACTGGCATGCTGGTGATCCCGAGCGAAAGCGCAGTAGACGGCACCTCAACCCTCTACAACAAGATCAACTGGCGACTTCTGCCGCTCTTGCTGATCTGCTACCTGTTCGCCTACCTCGATCGCGTCAACATCGGCTTTGCAAAGCTTCAGATGCAAGGCGACCYCGGCTTCTCCGATGCCGCATATGGCGTGGGCGCGGGGATCTTCTTTATCGGCTACGTGCTGTTCGAGATACCGAGCAACCTAATGCTGCCGCGCATCGGCGCACGCAAGACCTTCAGCCGCATCCTCGTACTCTGGGGCATCACCTCGGCCTGCATGCTGTTCGTGCGCAACGTGCCGATGTTCTACGCCATGCGTTTCCTGCTCGGCATCTTCGAAGCAGGCTTTGCCCCGGGCATGATCTACTACCTCTCCTGCTGGTACGGCCCGCAGCGCATGGCGCGCGCCATTGCGATCGTGTTCCTTGCCGGCCCGCTCGGCGGCATTGTCGGCGGCCCGGTCTCGGCATGGCTGATCACTGCGCTGTCAGGCACCGGTGACCTGGCCGGCTGGCAATGGATGTTCCTGGTCGAAGGCCTGCCCTGCATCCTGCTCGGCGTGCTCGCCCTGTATTTCGTGCCGAACCGTCCCGCCGACGCCGCCTGGCTGACCGAGCAGGAAAAGCGCCTGCTCGCCAACGAAATCGGATCCAGCGCGGCGCACAATCATTCCTTCCTGGCCGTGGCTCGTGATGCCCGGGTCTACGTGCTGGCCCTGGCGTACTTCTGCATCATCGCCGCGATCTATGCGATCAGCTTCTGGCTGCCGACCTTCATCAAGGCCCAGGGTGTGAACGACACCGTGCAACTCGGCTGGTACTCGGCCCTGCCCTATGTCGCCGCGGCCTTCGGCATGTACTACATGGGCCGCCGCTCGGACCGGGTCGGCGAGCGCCGTTTCCACAGTGCCGTGCCCGCAACTGTCGGCGGATTGCTGCTCGCCGCGTCCATCCTCGTCGACGGCAATCTTGCGGCATCGCTGGTGTTGCTCACGCTCGGTACCTGCGCGCTGTGGATGACCTACACGGTGTTCTGGGCCATGCCTTCCGAATACATCAAGGGCCCGGCGGCAGCAGGCGGCATCGCACTGATCAACACGATCGGGCTATCGGGCGGCTTCTGGGGCCCGGCCATCATCGGATGGACCAAGACCGCCACCGGCAACCTTCACCTCGGTGTGCTGATCCTGGCCGCGCTGCCAATCATCGCCGCACTGATCATCCTCGCCAACAAGCTGCCCGCGAAGCAGTAACAAGGAGTCGTCATGCTTCTACATCTCTCCACCTGGTCCGAAATCGAGCAGTTCCTCAAGCGCAGCCGCACGATTGTCGTGCCGATCGGCTCCAACGAACAGCACGGTCCCACAGGGCTGCTGGGTACGGACTGGCTGTGTCCCGAAATCATTGCGCGTGAATCGGAAAAAACCGCCGATATCCTCGTGGCCCCCACGTTTAACATCGGCATGGCACAGCATCACCTCGGCTTTCCCGGCACCATCTCGCTGCGCCCGTCCACGTTCATCGCCGCGATCGGCGACTGGACCCGCTCGCTGGTGGTGCATGGTTTCGAAAAGATCCTGTTCCTGAACGGCCATGGCGGCAATGTCTCGTCGATCGATGCCGCGTTCTCCGAGCTGTACGCCGAAGCAAGCTTTGCGCGTCGTCGTGCCGGCTTCGCACTGAAGCTCTGCAACTGGTGGGATCTCGAAGGCGTGGGCGAACTGGCACGAGACCAGTTCCCGACCGGCCACGGCGCGCATGCCACGCCTTCGGAAATTGCGATCACGCAGTGGGCCTTCCCCGATTCGATCAAGGCGGCCGACTATGCGCCGCCCATTGCCCCGACCGGCCCGATCCGCGAAGCCCTCGACTTCCGTGCCCGCTTCCCGGACGGACGCATCGGTTCCGATCCAGGCCTGGCAACGCGCGAGAAAGGCCGCGCACTGGTCGAACTGGCCGCGCAGTCCCTCGCGCGCGAACTCGAAGCCTTCGGCCGCGAGCCGATGCCGGACTGAAACCGGTCCGCCGGCGCCACATGTCTCGCGATGACTCCCCGTGGCGCCAGCCATCTTGCCCTCCATCGATAAACATCATGCAATCACACGATATCCACCAAAGACTGAAAGCACTCGACATCGAGCTGTCCCCCGCAGGCGCGCCGGCTGCCGCGTACGTAATGAGCGCGCAGAGCGGCAACCTTGTCTACCTATCCGGCCACATTGCGAAGAAGAACGGCAACGTGTGGGTTGGCAAGCTCGGCGCCACGATGTCGACGGACGAGGGACGCGCCGCGGCCCGCGCGGTCGCGATCGATCTGCTGTCGACGCTACAGGCCCACACCGGCGATCTGAATCGCGTCAAACGCATCGTCAAGGTCATGAGCCTGGTCAATTCAACGCCCGACTTCACCGAGCAGCATCTGGTCACCAACGGCGCRTCGGAACTGTTCGTCGACGTGTTCGGCGATGCCGGCAAGCATGCGCGGTCGGCATTCGGTGTCGCACAGATTCCGCTGGGGGCCTGCGTGGAGATCGAAGTCTGCGTCGAACTGGACTGAGGCTTAAGATCGAACCAAACCGTGCGCACGGACGAACTCTCAAGGTCCGCGCGACAATCTTCAGCGCGGCAACCAGTTGCTCACGCGAAGCGGCACAGGCCAGGCTCTTGAGCGCTTGCCGAATACAGGGCAGCGGCGATAGCTTCGGAGCAGTCGGCTGCCACCTCGTTGGCGACGCTCTAGAAGCTTTGCGGAGTATTGACCCACAGCACCCGGGCATCGACGGAGCCGATATTCCTGTAGCCGTGAGGAAGGTGCGAAAGAAAGAAAAAGGAATCGCCTTTCTTCACAATCGTCTTCTGCTGGTCCACCGTCAACTCGAGCTCCCCTTCCAGCACATAGCCCATTTCTTCACCCTGGTGCTCAAGATAACCCTGAGATGAGGTGCCGACCGGAATATGATGAATATTCGCCTCCAGCAACGTGCACAGCTGATTTGGAAGTAGCGTTTCCAACGCGACGCCATTTCCCGCGCGTTGGTGCTCGGTCCGGAGCGTCTGCCGCTGTCCCTCGCGCATTACCGTGACCACGCCGCCCGCATCCGTCTCTTCCGAGAAAAGCCTGGCAACACTGATTCCCAGATTCACAGCGATCTTGTGAATCATCGGGAGCGAAGGGTGTACTTTGTTATTCTCGACTTTCGAAAGGAAACTTTCGGTACATCCGACCTTTTCTGCCAGTTGGCGCAAACTCAATTTCCGATTAAGTCTGGCATGCTTCAACCGGCCACCAATTACAATTTCCTGATTTTGTCCGGTATTTTCCATAAATTATACAACGATTATATCTGGCTCGGCCAAATGCGAAGTATAACCGCATTCGTGTGCGCATACGCCAAATGATACCCTTGAGTCACAAGTAAAGACAGGATGATTCCTGTTAGTCAAGTTACTTGACTAACAGGAATCAAGTCGGCAAACTGGCTCGCAACACAACAAGGTAAGCAGCCAGATGAACGCCCCCACTCCTTCCTCCTCTCTCACCCAAATCGGTCCTTGCATCAACAGCCAGCGGCTCTGGGAACATGTCTGCGCCATGGCAAGGATCGGCGCCACGGCCAAAGGCGGTGTCAACCGCCAGGCGCTCACCGCGGAAGACACCCAGGGCAAGATGTTGTTGCTCCAATGGGCATCGAGGCGAGGCTATCAGACCTCGATCGACCCGATCGGCAATCTGTTCATCCGCCGTCCCGGAAAGAACCCGGGTCTGAGGCCGGTATTGACGGGTTCACATCTCGATTCCCAACCGACCGGAGGCAGGTTCGACGGTGTCTACGGCGTGCTCGCAGGTTTCGAGGTACTCGAGACGCTAGACGATCACGGTATGGAGACCGAACACCCGATCGAGCTCGTTGTGTGGATGAACGAGGAGGGCTCAAGGTTCCCCCCTCCCACGATGGGTTCCGCCGTTGCGGCCGGCGCGCTGCCGCTGGCCAATGCATTGGCGATCAAGGACGTCAACGGTTTCGATGTGGAAAGCGCACTGAAGGCCCAAATCGCGGAGCTGCCGGTACTGGAGAAGCGCCCGCTTGGCATGAGCGGCTTTGCCTATATCGAAGCCCACATCGAGCAGGGCCCCGTGCTCGAGAACCAGGCATGCGATGTGGGCATTGTCACGGGAATTCAGGGGCTTCATGCCTACGAGATCCAGTTGCTAGGCGCTGAGGCCCACGCGGGCACCACGCCGCTGCGGCATCGCAAAGACGCATTGGTGGCCGCCACCACGCTCATCGGACGCATTCGCGCCGCGATAGACGACCCCGAGGATATCCTGCGCTTCACCGTCGGAAGGCTGGAGGTCTATCCGGGATCGCCTAACACCGTGCCAGGCCGCGTGACATTCAATATCGATTTGCGGCATCCCGACCCCGACTCCCTGCTACGTGCCGGCGAGACGATCCTTCAGCTTTGCTCCGGCGAGATCGAGGGCTGCCCGGTGTCGGTGAAGGTTCTGTTGAGGTCCACGCCGATAACGTTCGACGATCGCGTGGTGGCAACCGTGCGCAACGCTGCCGCCGGTCGGGCAATGAAATTCCTTGACATCGTATCCGGCGCGACTCACGACGCCAAGTACACCGCACACCACATCCCCACCGGCATGATCTTCGTGCCTTGCGAAAAGGGCATCAGCCACAACGAGGCCGAGAACGCGCGCGAAGTCGATGTCGCGGCCGGGGCGCAGGTCCTCTGCGACGCCATGCTGGCGATCATGTCCGAACAACTATAGGCAACCGCCACCGGGAAGTGTCGGTCCACATGAAGCGAAGTTGCCACGCAATGACGCCAGAACCATTTCGACCACACCTCCCGGCGCCGATGCGCGCCGGGGCGACGCTATACACACCAACCAAAGGAGAGGTCTATGTCTCAGAAAGACCAAATTTCATGGCGCGGGACGGACGGTGCGTCCCTCTATCGAAAGGTAGATCTACGCCTGCTGCCACTGCTGTTCATTGGCTTCATGTTCGCCTATCTGGACAGAGTCAACGTAGGCTTTGCAAAGCTTCAGATGCAGAGCGACCTCGGCTTCTCCGACGCCGCCTACGGCATCGGGGCCGGAATATTTTTCGTGGGCTATGTCCTGTTCGAGGTGCCAAGCAATCTCTTGCTGCCCAGGGTTGGCGCCCGGCTTACCTTTAGCCGCATCATGGTGCTCTGGGGTATTACCTCGATGTGTATGGTGTTCGTCAATAGCGTCCCGGTGTTCTACGCCCTGCGCTTTCTGCTGGGCGTCTTCGAAGCCGGCTTCGCGCCGGGCGTCCTGTTCTACCTGTCGCGCTGGTATGGTCCGAGCCGCATTGCCGGCGCAATTTCGATGGTTTGGCTTGCGGGCCCTTTCAGCGGAATTGTTGGCGGGCCGCTGTCGGCGTGGATCATGACGGCTTTCGCCGGTACGGCGAACCTCGCCGGATGGCAATGGATGTTTCTCATTGAAGGCGCCCCCACCCTTGTGCTTGGCGTCGCGGCCTACTTCCTGCTTGTCGATGATCCATCCAATGCGAAATGGCTCAACGACGCGGAGAAACGCGCACTGGCCGCGGAAACGAACACGGCTGCGGACCGGCGGCACGAATCGTTCCTCACGGTACTGCGTGATCCCAAGGTGTATATCCTGGCGGCTGCCTAYCTGTGCATCATCGCGCCGATCTACGCCTTGAGCTTCTGGCTGCCGACGATCATCAGATCCGCCGGTGTCACCAACACACAGACGCTCGGATGGTATGCGGCCATTCCTTATGTGGCTGCGGCGTTTGCCATCTTCTTCGGTGGCCGTAGCTCCGACAGGCGTCAGGAGCGTCGAATTCACATCGCCGTGCCGGCCGCCATAAGCAGTCTTTGCTTCATTGGCTGGTACCTTGCCGACGGCAATCTCGCAGTGACACTGGTATGCGTTACCGTCGCTACCGGCCTGATGTGGATGGCCAACATCGTCTTCTGGGCCGTTCCGCCCGCGTACATCAAGGGCGACGCACGAGCGGGAGCCATCGCCCTGATCAATACGATTGGCCTGTCTGGCGGCTTCTTCGGCCCAAGCATCATCGGTTGGTCGAAATCCGTGACCGGCAGCATCTACCCTGGGTTCCTGCTGATGGCAGCGCTGTTGCCGATGTGCGCGTTCATCATCCTGTTCCTGCGCCTGAAGCCCAGGGCCGATACCGCGCTTCGCCACGAGTCGCCCATGCCGGCCAGCGTGCATCAAGCGAAGTAAATCTCCTCTGGCCAGTGATCGCGCATGCCAGTAGTCACTCAACTATGAAGCCGCCGGGGAGTGCGATGCGGGACGAACGTCCTCCATTGCCTGCGGTCAGACCAGACAGGCGCGCAGCCCTTGCGATGCGCGCCCTCCCAATGTGTCGCTGAAAGAGAACGTCCAAATGAAGCTCGCCGAATACACCGCCCTTGACGGCATGGGCCTGCATCACCTCATCGCCACGCGAGAAGTGACCGCAATGGAAGTAGCGCAGGCCGCATTGGCTGCCATCAAGGCGGTCAATCCCCAGGTAAACGCTGTGCTCGATTATTGGCCCGAAGAGGTGGAGATACAGTCAGCTGGCATCGTGAGCGCCGATCCGAGACCGCTCGGCGGCGTGCCGTTTCTCCTCAAGGATCTTGGCGTTGCCATGCGGGGACGCAGGAGCGAAATGTGCAGTCGTTTGGCGATGGGCACCGTCGCAAAGGAAGACTCGTACGTGATGACGAGTTTCCGTCAGGCAGGCCTGATCACGCTTGGGCGAACAACCATGCCGGAACTGGCGGTCAGCACGACGACGGAACCCGTGCTGTACGGCCCGACGAGGAACCCCTGGAGTCTGCAACATGGCGCGGGCGGATCGAGCGGCGGTGCGGGAGCGGCGGTGGCCGCCGGTATCGTTCCCATTGCGCATGCGACGGACGGAGGCGGATCGATACGGGTGCCGGCCTCCTGCAACGGGCTCTTCGGTCTGAAGCCGACCAGGGGACGCGTGTCGAACGGGCCCTACGTGGACGAAGTATGGAATGGTCTGGGCGTGCATTTTGCCGTGAGCCGAACTGTGCGCGACAGTGCGGCGCTGCTTGATGGCATCCACGGCGGCGGCGTGGGCGAGCCCTACTACATTGCCCCGCCCAAAGCCAGCTATCTGTCGGAGATCCGGCAGCAGCCGGGAAATCTGAAGATCGGGTTCATGATGAATCCATTCAATGCCGCGCGTACCGACACGGGGGTTGCTGATGCCTTGAGCAAGGTGGCCAGGACACTTGAGTCCCTGGGTCATCATGTCCATGAAGTAGCGCCAGATTTGGGTGTGAGCTGGGACGCCTTTGTGCTATGCAATGCGCAAATCTGGGCTGCCAACGCGGCGCTCCGGATCAACGGCATTGCCGCATCCACCGGACGAACGGTGGATGAAAAACACCTCGAACCTGCAACGCTCGCGCTCTATCGATACGGCATTGAGATTGGCGCCGTAGACCTCCTGTCGGCATTGCAGGTCAGGAATACGGTCACACGGGCGCTGGGGCGGTTCTTCGGCGACTACGACATTCTGCTGACACCGACGCTACCCGGACTTCCGCCTCGGATTGGTGAATACAACGGGGTAGAAACATCCGTCGATGGGCTTGGCTGGATCGCGCACGTTTTTAGCCAGTCACCGTTTACCGCGTTATCGAACGTGACCGGAACGCCAGCAATGTCAGTGCCGCTTTCCATCGCCCCCCAAACAGGTCTGCCAATCGGGTCGCATTTTATGTCTGGCTTCGGGCGGGAGGACACGCTGTTCCGTCTGGCCGCACAATTGGAAACGGCATGTCCCTGGCGCGGACAGCGGCCACCAGTATGGGCAGGGTCAATCGTCAATGAGAGGACGTAGCAGCTATCCAGTCTGCATCTGGCAGAGTGACTTGCACGCGGGAAATCCGATTCCCGTGTCTGGACAGCACCGGCGAACGGTGGAAGCGATCGGTGAAAGCGATCGGCCTGCGCGTGGGTCCGCGCCCGCTGAGGCTGCGTCACGTGCGTTTCGCACCCGACGAGGGCGCAACGGAACGAACTGCCGCGCTTATCGACGACGCACGACTTGGCAAAGCCGCCGGATCAAACGCGCCCGGCGGCTGGTCGACCTTTACTTGCCATTACTTGCCATCGAACGCGCTACGCACCTCCGCGATGGTCGTCTCCTTGCTTTGCAGGTGTGGATAGTGGCCAATGTTCGGCAGCACTTCGAAATCTAGGTTGGCGCGCTTCGCCAGTTCCTCGCCCATCTCTTTCCGGACATAGATGTCCTGCTCTCCCCAAATCACCTTGACGGGCGTCTTCAGCTTCGCCAGATTTTTTTCGAAATAGTCCTCGTCGCGGGTGAAGTGCGAATAGTAGTGATAGAAGGCATCGGCGGTCGTCAGTGTTCCGTTTGGCCAGCCACGCGCCATGTCAGCCTTCAATTCCGGTGGCACCTCATAGTGCGACGCCGCGGGCAAGCCGCGCGTGAAGGCATTCTGCAGAATCTCGTCGCGCGTCTTGTTGAACGCCGCCCGCACCGCTTCCGCCGACTTCGGCTCCTTCAGGCCTTGCAGTCGCTCCTGCATATATTGCGGTCGGTTGAACGGCGCGAAGTCGCCAACGATGATGCGCTTCGCAATCGCGGGATCGTCGATGGCCGAGAGCAAGGCGGGCAACGCGCCAATGTCGGTCGCATAGATCACCAGATTCTGTTTGTCGATCCCAGCCTGTTCGATGTAGTCTTTCAGCACCTTGGCGTAATCACGCGGCGCATAGGAGAACTTGTCCGCGGAAGGCCGCGACGAATCGCCGTAACCCGGCCAGTCAAAGGCATGGATCTCGTAGTCCTTGCTCAACTCCGTAGAAATATCTTTCCAAGCGTAGATCGTCTCCGGGAATCCATGCAGGAACAGCACGGTGCCCTTCGGCGTGGTGTTGTGCACAACCAGGCGCCTGACCTTCATATCGGGATTGATCTGCAAATACCCGATCTCGGGCTCCGCTTTCGTCGTATGCCCGATGCTCGCGCAACCGGCCATCAGTGCCACTGCGACGGCGCCGATGGCGCCAACGGCGCCTGCGGCAAGCAGTCGGCGCTTTTTGGATTGGTTCATCATGTCTTTCACCTCGTTGATCTTAAGAAATACAAGAGCGCTCTCGTTGTATATGCAACATTTAAGGTCAGGCATGTATCTGCCCTGTGGCGGGCCGGGCGCAGTTTTGTACGGCCACGTATCCGCTTTCCTTCCCAATACATTCCCATACACGCGGCCACTGGCGGCAGGGGCTTTCATTGCGCAAACTTCGTCTCGCAGGCAGTCATGCTGTCGTTGTAACGAGACCACTCCCTTTCTTCATCGCGTGTCTATTCTGTACTTACGCGTGAATCCAGGTGAATTCGTGCGTCGAGCAACCGCCTGCGACAAAAAGGACAAAACCATGGGCTCCCGATCTCTACTCAAACAACTCTCCTTGGCCACGGCTGGGGTAGCACTCTGCGCAAGTGCTCTCGCGCAGACGCCACCTGCGATACTTCCGCTCAATTCCGAGCCGCCGCCGAAGCTGATCCCCTACTCGCCGCTGCCCGAGCCGTTGGCCCGGGGGGTGGTGATCGTGCAGTTCCGGACCGAGAATTTCCGCGTCATGCCGGTTTTCGGCAAGACGGCCGTCGAACTCTCGCCGCGTATCGGGCACCTGCATGTGACAGTCGATAATGGACCCGCCACCTGGGCCCATACCAGCGAGGACCCTGTCATCGTGGTAGGCCTTGCACCCGGTCCGCACAAGCTGAAGCTCGAGCTGGCCGACCCAAGCCACAAGATCCTCGCCAGCGAAGTCGTCCCGGTCACGGTGCCGGACGTGAAGCGTTGATGCGATGGATTGCCTGATATGAGTCCGGCAGCACGGAAAAAGATGGCCGACACGATGGGCAGCGAGATGCTCCGTAACTGCCTCCTGACGCGCACCCGGCAGATCTCCCGGGTGCTGACCGCCGTCTATGACGATGCGCTGCGGCCAATTGGCATCAATGCACCGCAGTTCACGCTGTTGGTGATGGTGCATGAGCTGGGCCCGATCAGCCGCGCCGACCTCGGGCGGCGCAACCACCATGAGCGCTCGACGCTGACGCGGAACCTGCAACCGCTGCTGGCGCAGGGATGGCTCGTCGAAGGCGCGCCGGAGAAGGATGGCCGCACTCGGCCGCTGACCGTCACCGCGCAGGGAAAGGCATTGCTGCGCAAGGCCGCCCCTGCGTGGTCGACGGCGCAGGCCCAGGCCAGAGCGCTGGTCGGCGAACAAGGCGCCGGCGCCATCATGGGCATCGCCAAGGAGTTGCCGAAACGAGGCGCCTGATCGCGCCGTCTTTTTTTTGCAGTTCATGTTGCATACGCAACACCATCGCGGCGCACGATGCCGCATCCAATTAGAAGGAGATTTGCCATGACCATCGTAGAAGCCGCAGCCGTGCTGAGCAAACCGCGCGCCGCCGCATGAGTATCAGGGGACGCATCTTGAAGACCATCGTTACCCGCATTGCGGCTGGGGCGGCCCTCGCCACCGGCCTGATCCTCGCCCTGCCCGGCACTGCGCTGGCAGCCAATGCACATGCCGGCACAGAAAACGCCCGGCAATGAATTGCCTCGCACACCGATGTGTCCGACACAACGCTCGTGAAGTCGCTGCCCGGATTCCGCAACGCCTATGCCGACGTCAACGGCGTCCGGCTGCACTACGTCATAGGCGGCAAGGGCGAGCCGCTGGTATTGCTGCCAGGCTGGCCGGAGACGTGGTGGACCTTCCACAAGATCATGCCGTCACTGGCGGAGCACTACGTGTTGGGGTCTCTCAGGTCGCCGGTCCGATGGTCTGCAGGAAGTCCACCATCGTCCTGGCGACGAGTTCGGGGCGCTCTTCCTGAACGAAGTGGCCCGTGCCCTCCAGATTCACAGTAGTCAGGTTCGACACCTTCTGTCCAATGACCTTCTTCATCCATCGGTAGGCCGGGCCACCCATCGCCAGAACCGGCATCTCGAGCTTGCCGTAACCTTTGTTGTCTACCACGTCCTGCGTGAAGGCCTGATACCACGCGTTGCTTGCACGAATGGCGTCGGCACTGTTGTACGCGCGCTCATACACGGCTCGGTCCCGCGCGTCGATCGCACCCTCGTCCACCAGGAAGTACTTGAAGAGCCAATCCTGCTCGACCCGGATACGACCGGCGAGCAGCTTCTCCGGCAGCCCTTTGACCTGGTTGAAGGCAAACCACCAGAGATACGGATGGGCGAAGTCGAGCTTGTCGCCGAAGGTGTTGTGCGCGGGTAGAAGCTGGAACGACAACAGGCTCTCGTCCGGGTGCGGCAGCTCCAGCATCACCAGCTTGTCGATGGCCTGGGGATAGTTCGCCGCATACGCGAAGGCCACCGCAGAGCCAATGTCATGACCTGCGACACTGGCCTTGTCATAGCCCAGCGATTTCACCAGCTCGTGAATGTCCCGTGCCATGGTCTTCTTGTCGTAGCCTTCGGCGGGCTTCGACGATGCGCCCATGCCGCGCAAGTCCACGGCGATGACGGTATGATGCTCGGCGAGCGTCGGCATGATCTTGTGGAAGGTCCACCAGGTCTCAGGCCAGCCCGGCAGCAACACGAGCGGCGCGCCCTTGCCGCCGACGACGTAGTGCAGCCGTACACCGTTTACCTCGGCGTAGCCGTTCCTGAATCCCGGCAACGACTTCACCAGCGCCGCATCTGACACGTCGGCAACCTTTGCGGCGGTGGTCTTCTGAACGGCCGCCGCATCCGTGTGAGCTTTGGAGGTCGCCCCTGCGTAACCTGGGGAGGCGGCCACCATGAGAGCAGCAAATGCAGCGGCCGCAGTGCCAATCCTGACAATCGAGTTCAAAGAAATCTCCATGATGTATAGGGCTAGCTGAACGGGCTCAAGCAACTGTGGCGCGCGGATCCTCCGGGCCTTGCTCCGCGCTCGGCACGGCATGCCCAGCGCGTTCGTGAACGTGCGCGGTGGGCGTACGGTCGATCAGGAGACTGAGCAGCTCTGGCCGGTTGTAGTGGCCGGCCGAGTCCATCAAGGCCTTGCGTCGGTCGATCAACGAGAAATCAAGATCGGCGATGACCTCGCCCTCACCCGAGCGGATAGGTTCGCCCAGCAGCATGCCCTCCGGTGTCACGATGGTGGTCAAGCAACCGCCCGAGATCGGACCGATCGCGCAGCCCGTGTCCTTCATGATCCGCGCCTGCTGGTCGGCGTCCAGCCAGGCCGTTGCGTTCACGACGAAGCAGCCGGACTCCAGCGCATGCTGGCGGATATTGATTTCCATCCTTTGGGCAAACCCTTCGCCGAAGGCAGACCCCGGATACATGGCCGAATGGATCTGCTCGCCGTCGGCAATCATCGCGTAGCGCGCGAGCGGGTTGTTGTGCTCAAAACATGCGAGTTGGCCAATGCGGCCGACCTTGCTGTCGACGGCGCGCAGGCCCGACCCGTCGCCCTGGCCCCAGATCATGCGTTCGAAATGCGTGGGCGTGATCTTGCGGCGGCGCTGGATTAAGGTGCCGTCTGCGTCGAAGAGCAGTTGCGTGTTGTAAATGGTGCCGCCGTCACGCTCATTCACGCCGATGGACACCACCATGCGCGCCTTGCGAGCTGCCTCGCCGATTGCGTCGGTGGCGGGGGACGGCACCGTCACGGACTGCTCAAGCAGCCTCAACTGCTCATTTCCGGACAGAAGCTGAATGCCCGTCTGGACCGCGGAAAAATACGGGTAGTAAGGCACCACGGTTTCCGGGAAGGTGGCGAACTGCACCCCCTTCTCACCAAGCTCGTGGATCTTCTGCACGACTTTCTCGACGGTTGCCTCACGGCTGTAGAGGACAGGGCTGATCTGGACTGCGGCGGCTTTGACGACTTTCATTGCAAACTCCTTGACTGATAAAGACGGGCACACAGGCGCCCCTGGTGGTGTTGCATATGCAACTTTGAGAATAGAAAAATCAAATCGTGCGGCGCGGCAACTCGCCCGCGATGCCCATTAGCGCGTCGGCCCCAGCCTCTCCCAGCAGGGCTCTCGCTTTTGTCTGCGCAGTCGACCATGCGGACGCAGCGCTGCTAAGCAATGCTCTGCCTTGTTCCGTGAGCGAAAGGGGGCGACTGCGGCCATCGCCTCCGGGGAAGCCTTCGGCGACCCACCCCTGCGAGATCAGGGGTTGCAAAATC
Organism: Cupriavidus sp. 05T313; assembly: GCF_056396665.1. NCBI lineage: Bacteria > Pseudomonadati > Pseudomonadota > Betaproteobacteria > Burkholderiales > Burkholderiaceae > Cupriavidus > Cupriavidus sp. 05T313. The sequence continues at coordinate 28,308 of NZ_JBFTLX010000040.1, forward strand.
CTTGTAAGCGTCGACCGGTCATGATGGTTCTTGCGACCGAGATCCGAACGGCTGAGTGGTTCATGCTCCGCGATAAGCACGAGCAGGCTGAACTGAGGGGCGTTGATGCCGAACAGCCGTAGCGCGTCGTCGTAAATCGCTGTCAAGACCCGCGAAATCTGCCGCGTATGCGTCAGCAGGCAGTTCTGCGCGATCTCGCTGCTCACGTCATTACCTGCTTTGTGCTGAATGTCTAACGTCATGCTCGGCTCATGCTGCATATGCAGTACATTGATGGACAAATTCCAGACTGCCAGCGATTCATCCGTTTGAGCGAGCATGATCGAGGTATCTACATTGCTGTGCGGACTCACCACCGTATGGACGTATTTGAGCGCGCCGGCGAATCCGGGATATGTCTGGGAAAAATGGTTTCTGTGAGTGCACGTATCAGAGCGCGCAGCAGATACATTGCGATGCAAGGAGAACCGTGTCGGCGCACATGGTGAACCCGCTCTTGTCTCAACCGCGCGCCGCCAGGCCAGTCGACGATCAGGATGTGCAACCGCCCTCGCAGTACATTGGCGTTGATCGAGTCGTGGACGTCGATGCTCGCCCTGAAGCCTGGTCGTCGCTCTGGGCCTGCACGCCCGTAGTGGTCCGGCGCGCTACTGGCCCGATGGGACATCGAATCGAGGGAGAACAGTCATTCAAAAGTGGTCAATACTCCGGAAGAATTGATAAATTCCGCGCCGAAACGATCAACTCGAACCCGGGGCCGCATTCACGGCGTCGGCTTCCGGTCCGGTCAGATAGAGGTCACGGAACCGCTCGTCGACCCGCTCCCAAATCAGTTTCGAAAAACAGCATCGCGGCATTCAGCGGACGATGGTTGATCACCACGGAGTCAGCCTCACCCTGTTCGTTCAGGTGCTCCACGAGTAGAGTCTCGATTGGCATGCCCTGAATCTGCGAGCGGTAGGACTCCATGTATCGTCCGTTGCCTGTCTCGCCCTTGTAGCTGTGATGCTGGAACTCGTAGAGCGAGACTGCGTGCTTGATCACCGACAGGATGTCAGCCCGCCCTTCGACCGGACGCTTCAGGACGGTCGCCTCAAGCGTCGCATTTTCGGCTAACCTGGCCAGCCAGAACGGCGGGCCGCCGACAGGAGCCAAGACTGGCGCTGTATCGTTGAATTTCATGTTCGGTACTCAATCGATTGTATGAACGTTGTCAGCGAACACGGGCATCCTCTTCCGTCCCGCCGAACAAATCACGAGGAACGCTGCTAAGACCTGGCAATTCCAGCGCTGGCGGCATCAACAGCGGCTCCTAGCGCGATTCGTGCCTTCTCGCGCCTTCGCCRCGCGAGTCGCTCCACGCCGACACTCCGTTCGGATTCACCGGCCAGAAGTGCATGAATGTCAGGCAGCGTGTAAATGGCGCCACGACTGCCCCAGGTACCGTCCGGAATCTCCGTCGGGAAAACCCAGACGCGCGGTGCGACCTCTTCGAACGGTCGGTTCTCGGCGCGGGCTACCGCTTCTGTGACTGCCTTAACCAACGCTCTACGTGACTCGACAGTGTATTGCCCCTCAGGCGCCGAAGGAATGATCCGGTAGCGCGGTGCCTTCGAGCGTTCCCCGCCGACGAATACCGCGGCCGGTCTATGGAGATGAAGCACGGTGACTCCCTGCGCAATCGGATTGCCCGGGTCATAGCCTTCCGCTTTGATCAGGATGTCAGTCAGTTCTCTAACCAAACGTGCTTCCGCTTCAGGCGTCAAGGCATCGTCCGGCCACAGCGCGTCGATCATTGGCATGGTCGCAGTCCTTCGTCATGTGTTTCGGTTTGGCGATCATCGCGCTTTACGGGAGAATCTGGAAGTGGCAGTATTGCCATCATTCGAGGAATATCAGACACATACGCAAATGATCACGATCCGGATCTGGGTCTATGACGGAATTCTGGCATCCGGCGTCGCGGGGCCCATCGACGTCCTCAACGCTGCCAATCACCTGAGCGCACGGGAAGGCACACGTAGGCCCAACCCTTTACCCATGTTCGCGTGGCGCGTGGAATCGCTTGACGGGCAACCGGTCAGGGCTGCTTCGGGCCAGAGCATTGCGGTGGACGGCAAAATCGATCCACGCAAGCGTGCAGACGCCGTTCTGATTACGGCCCCGTTTTTTTCCAACATGGATGAGTTCATCGGCCGCCGGGAGCAGTTGAACGCGCTGTCTTCGGCGCTACGGCGCCAACGCGAGGCGGGAGCCGTGCTGGCCGCATACTGCACGGGCAACTATCTGCTTGCTGAGGCGGGCTTACTCGACGGCCGGGTCGCCACGACACACTGGGCCAAAGCGCCTGACTTTGCCCGACGCTATCCGCGTGTCGAAGTTCGAGCCCGGGAAGTTCTGACCGGGCAAGATGGCATTATCTCGGGCGGTTCAGTGACGTCTTATCTCAACCTCGCCGTGCGGTTGGTCGAAATATTCGCCGGTGAGAAACTTGCCGCGACGACCGCCAAGTCGCTATTGATCGACATGAACCGGACTTCTCAGGCTTCTTACGCCAAGCTTCTCGACGACCACGGACATGCCGATCCGCTCGTCGCGCAAGCTCAACAGCGCATGGAGGCGACACTTCATCAGGGGTTTCGACTGAGTGAACTCGCCGCGTGGCTCGCTGTCAGCGAGCGGACGCTTAACCGACGTTTCAAGCAGGCAGTAGACCTTGCGCCATTAGCGTATCTGCAGAACCTGCGCATCGAAGTGGCCAAACAATTGCTGGAGTCAAGACCTATCGGCCTCGATGTTGTCAGCCAGCGCGTCGGCTATGGAGACCTCAGCACATTTCGACAACTGTTCAAGCGCAAGACCGGTCTCTCGCCGAGCGAATATCAAATGCGATTTGCGCGCGCCTCTGTCGCGGACGATATAGAACGCGAGTCGCGTGGCATTGTTGATTGACAATCCGGAAAACCGCTGAGGCCGAATGCCCCTGGATCTGCTCGAGCAAGCAGTCGTTTGCGCAAATCGATGGACAGCCTGGCCGTCTGGATTGGCCGATGAAGCAATGTTCGTCGCGACGAATCGAATGGCCGTTTGCTGAGCGGACCCGACGTCCGAACGTCCGAGCTATGACGTGGGCGCATGGCGCTTCATGGCCGGGATTGGTCTTACCAACTCTCGGTTGCGATCTCGGAAGCGCGGCCCCTCAACGGCACCGTGGCGCTCAGCGTCAACGGTGGAAACGAACGACTCGAAGTCGAGCCCAGCATGCCGTGGCGGTGCATCAGCATCAGGACACCTCCGAGCTGCACACCCCGTTAAAGGCATTGCTCAAGGCGGGCTCCCCACCGGCCTGAACGAACCTGGGTTGGCGCACCGCCAACCGCCACGTCTATGCGCCGCCGTGCTGGTCTGCTGACTCGACCGCGCGATACGCTGATTCACCCATTCGGCGACAAACGGCGCCACCGCGATGAAAACCGAGCCAACCAAGCCAAGCGCGTGGCTGTCGACCCATGTTTGCGCATCGCGCGGGGATCAACGTGCGTCGCCATCTTGATCAACTCGCGACCGAGCTGAGCTGGGGTGAGCAGGTCATAGGCCTGCCACCTCGGGCGGCACTGCGATCATCATGCCGGCATAAATTGCCCGGATTTCGCTGGCGAGGTAATACGGTGAGAGCTCGATGTCGCTGGTATCCAGCTCATGCCGGATTCTCACTGCAGTCGCGCCAGTCGTAGCCCGTCTCCCAGTAGCGCACAAGCGCCTGGACCTTCGCGAGCTGCACGCCTTGTCTTCGAAGCCAGAAACCCCATTTCAGCGGAGGCGTGTATTGGCGATGCATCGGTCGGGGGGGATTTCTGTAACCTTTTGTCCTCGCGGCGGCGGCGGACACATTGGAATACAAAGCGGACCCACGCCGAGCCACTACTGCGAGCCGCCGGTGGTTGAGCAACCCGGGGCGACGTGCGCCCGAGCCGTCTTAGTCAGCGGCCGTACACGAACATTCGGACTGATCCTACACGGCACTGAAGGCAACTTCATCGTCGGCTACTGCGCTTCTGTCACGTCGGTGGGCTTGCGTCAAAGAAGCGGCCACTCTTACTGCCCGACATAACCGTTAAATGGCCGAACTGCCGCCCGCCTCGAAGCGGCCGGAGCGATGTTGGGACCCCGTGAACTGGGCTCCCTGATTTGCTCGCATCAGGCCGGCTGCGACGGCTTGCGCTCCGCCAGGAGTTTCTGGATGACAGCCTCCGTCTCGGCATAGCTGCCTTCGCCGAAGTGCTGGTAGACGATGCGGCCGTCGGCGTCGATCAGGTACAGGGCGGGCCAGTACTCATTGCGGAATGCCGACCACGTGCCGTACCCGTTGTCCTGCGCTACCGGATAGCGGACGTCGAGGCGCCCGAGTGCGGCCTGCACGTTGGCCGTCGACTTCTCGAAGGCGTATTCGGGCGTGTGTACGCCCACAACGACCAGGCCCCGGTCCTTGTACTTCTCGTACCACTGCTTGACGTAGGGCAGCGTGTTGATGCAGTTCACGCAGGAGTACGTCCAGAAGTCCACCAGCACTACCTTGCCGCGCAAGGCCTGCATAGACAGTGGCGGCGAGTTCAGCCATTGGCTGATGCCAGTGAACTCGGGCGCGGCACTGCCGTTAGCCGGCGGCGCACTGAAGGTGCGCGCGCCAGTCCCAATGAAGTAAACCGCGCCGATGACCAAGGCCACCAGGGCGGCGCGTAGATACGTGCGCATGGTTCGAGTACGTGAAAGATTGGAAGCGATGGCCTGCCAAGCGATGCAGGCAGGCCGCGATGCACGTCAAACCAGATTCAGCTCGACGTGGATGTTGCCGCGCGTCGCTTTCGAATACGGGCAGAGCTGGTGCGCTGCCTCCACTACGGCTCGCGCCACCTCACGGTCCACGCCTGGCAGGCTGACATTCAGGCGGGCCTGCAGGAAGTACGCATCGCCGGTTGTGCCCAGGTCCACTTCGGTATCGAGTGCCAAGTCCGCCGGCAGCTTAGTCTTCATCTGACTGGCGGCACGGCCCATCGCGCCGATAAAGCAGGCGGACCAGCCTGCGGCAAACAACTGCTCCGGATTCGTGCCGTGACCGTTGCTGCCAGGGGGCGACAGCTTAAGGTTCAGACGGTCGTCGTCACTGTGCGCCTGGCCATCGCGGCCGCCAGTAACGTGGACCTTTCCGGTGTAAAGCACATTTTCGATACGGATCATGATGGATCTCCTTGGACTGAGAGGGATTCGATTGCGCGTCCCGGTTACTTCGCACTTGTCTGGCGCCGGGCCACGCTATGGATTAAAGAAGACCGATGTATCCCCCACGTAGCGCGAAAAAGCCCTTCTGTCTGGGCAAGTATCCCGCTTGCTGCCAGATACAAAGGCATACAAAAATCCGGCGGCAGTGGCGGTGGGGGCAAGTTCCAGGCCGCCGGCTCCTTCAGTCGATGCTTGCGCCTGTCAGCTGTTCGCTGAGCTGCCAGAGCCGTCCGGCGGCGATGGGGTCTGTCGCTCGGGTACGTACGCCATGCAGCTCCCTCGAATCGTCGGGAGGGAGTGCACGGGCAATGTCGCAGTCGGCGCAGTAAACGCCGCCCATGCCGTCGAGTCTGGGATTCGTTGCGCACCAGAACGACGTAGCAGCGCCTTGATCCGGTGCCTTCTTGCTGTTCTGCGGATCAATGATCGGCCTTCCCTCCTTGTCGTAATCGCTGTCGACGGCCACGGGAAAACCGATGCGGAAATCGGGAATCGCGCGGCGGACGTTTTCGGGCCTCTTCTCGAAGGCGAACTCGGGTGTGTGCACGCCGATCACCGTCAGGCCCTGGTCCTTGTACTTGTCAGCCCATGCGCGCAGGTACGGCAGGGTGCGAATGCAGTTGATGCAGGAGTATGTCCAGAAGTAGACCAGTGTGACCTTGCCCCGCAACTGCTCGTCCGACAACGGGCGCTCCGCTGGCAGGTGGCCCGTGTTGCCAAACACCAGTTTAAGGTTGAGGTAAGATTTCTGGCGATTAATTGCATTTTTCTCGTCAGGGGGATGCTCGCCATGGATGTTGAAGATCGTCATTCGTGCGACTCGCGCTCATCATTCATGCGAGCATAGCTTTTCAGTGCGAAACAGGGCACCTGTGGGGCGTTTCGCCCGCTGCTTTTATTCGCAAGTTCGATGTAGTCTCAAGAATACGGAACATCATTCGCCCTGCTGTTGCCTTCCAGCAACGGTCGAAAAGCGTACTTGCGGACGAAATCCGGATAGAAATCAGAGCGGTTGGACCGTGTGATTGGTCTCGCATATGGTGAGCACCGGTCGCACGATCTCTGATCCTCAACACCGGAAGGCCGGCCAACACTGGGAGAGCAAACCTTCGGGAGACACCCATGAGTGGTAAAGCCAATGTTCACGTCGCGCCGCACGGGGAAGGTTGGGCCGTGACGCGAGAGGTCGCGGAGTACGTTCTCTCGCCCCACAGCGAGTTGGTGAATAGAATCGCCCTTGGCGTAGTGCTTGCCCGGCATGCCGGCGTCGAGTTGGTCGTCTTTGGCAGGGAGGGCCAAGTCCTCGTGCGCCACCACTCGCGGATCTGCTTGAGGTGGCCGGCCTCCCACGCAGCACCTTCTACGATCAGCAAAAGCTGCTGATTGGCTTCCCGGTCGGGCGCCTCCTTCTGGGACGCGATCGCCGACTACGAATCAAAGAAGATGACGAGTAGGACGCCGTTTCCCGCATCGCCCAATGCTATGACGAATGGATGGCAATCTTCGAACGGGCGCGTCCATCCCGCGCTGGCGCCTGAGCTCTCGAAAACCACAGAACAGTGCCATGAAAGTAAGCCCCATTGCCGGGCAAACCTGCCTAACGGAGCTCACCCAAAATCCATCCGCCGCTTAATGAGCAGAGTGACATCAATGCCTTGCTTCGCCTGCGATGTTCCTAGTTGACGGTGCCACCCAGTTCGCTAGCTTATCTCGCTAACGCCTGCATTAAGAATACGCTTATAAAAGCCGATTTCATTGATGATCGCCTTTCCACTATTTTCTCGCAGCAATGCCATCTGCTGCTGCGCGCGCGCCGTATCCCCTCGTTTCGCCGCGACGTAGCCCAAAAGCATCCATGGATAGCTTGCGCTTGGGTCGATCTGTGTGGACCAGGTTGGCGCGTGCGCATTCAGATAGGCATACCCAGTATCATACCGGCTTTGCGTCGCAACAGTATCGGACGATAAGGGAATTTCATTGAGCTGCGGAAATACTTGCGTGACCGTTCCAGGATAGAAATTCGGATTAATAGTACTATCGGAATCCGCGGCAAAAAATGCCGAACCATTGGATCTCCCCTGAATTCCAACCGCAACCGAATTTGCTACCTGGCTGTAATAGATCGAGTCCGAATCACCCAGCACCTTAAGCGCATTCGAAAAATCGACTAGTCCTCGGTAATTTTCCGTAT
>NZ_JBFTLX010000041.1:0-35756 GCF_056396665.1 Cupriavidus sp. 05T313
TGCCGCACCCACCACGGCAGCCAATGAAATCCAAGAACAGCGAGGAGGCAGCATGATGGACATCCGAGCGCTCGGCTATATCGTGGTCGAGTCCACCGACACCGAACGCTGGCGCCACTACGGCGAGCAAGTGCTCGGCATGGCGTGCACCAACGCCCCCCATGGCGCGCTCTACCTCAAGATGGACGAGCGCGACTACCGCTACCTGATCGTACCCGGCAAGCAGGACCGCTACCTGGCATCGGGCTGGGAGCTGGCCGGCGAGGCGGCCTTCAGCCACGCGCTCGCCACGTTGCGCGCGGCAAACGTGGAAGTCACGCATGCCAGCGAGACCGAGCGCATCCAGCGGCGCACCCAGGCCATGGCCTGGTTCACCGATCCTTCCGGCAACCGGCACGAGATCTTCTGGGGCATGCGTTCGGACTTCCTGCGCTTTGTCTCGCCCATCGGCGTGTCGCGCTTCGTCACCGATCCGCTGGGCGCGGGGCATTCCGTGCTGCCGGCGCCCGCCTTCGACGAAACCTATGCATTCCTGCGCGATGTGATGGGCTTCGGCCTGTCGGATATCTTCCGCGCGCGCTTCACCACGGATCCGGCCGAGCCGGAGAAGCGCATCCACTTCCTGCATTGCGGCAACGGGCGGCACCACAGCCTGGCCATCTTCGAGGCGAGCGCGCCCAGCGGCTGCATCCATGTGATGGCCGAGGTGCAGGACATGACGGAGGTGGGCCGCGCGCTCGACCGCGCGCAGCAGCAGGGCGTGGCGCTCTCGGCCACGCTGGGCCAGCACTGCAACGATCGCGTTGTTTCCTTCTACATGAAGACGCCCGGCGGCTTCGACCTCGAGTACGGCTACGGCGGGCTGGTGGTCGACTGGAGCCAGCACGCCGCCTACGAGGCCACCCGGGTCAGCCTGTGGGGCCACGATTTCAGCATCGGATATCGCTAGAACTATGCTCAAGACATTGGACAAGACCATGACCGCGGGCGACGTGGTCGCCCGCCTCGCCGATGGCATGACCATCGGCATCGGCGGCTGGGGCCCCCGCCGCAAGCCGATGGCGCTGGTGCGGGAAATCCTGCGCTCGCCGCTGAAGGATCTCACCGTGGTGGCCTACGGCGGCCCGGAAGTCGGCATGCTGTGCGCAGCGGGCAAGGTGCGCAAAGTGGTGTTCGGCTTCGTTTCGCTCGACGTGATCCCGCTGGAGCCGCATTTTCGCGGGGCACGCGAGCGCGGGGAAATCGACGTCTGGGAGCTCGACGAAGGCATGTTGCAGCTCGGCCTGCGCGCCGCCGCCGCGCGCCTGCCGTTCCTGCCGAYGCGCGCCGGGCTCGGGACCGACGTGCTGGCCCACAACCCCCAGCTCAAGACCGTCCGCTCGCCCTACGCCGATGGCGAAGTCCTGCTGGCGATGCCGGCCATCCCGCTGGACGCCGCGCTGCTGCACGTCAACGAGAGCGATGTGCTGGGCAATACCCGCATCGACGGCCCGGATCCCTTCTTCGATGAATGGTTCGCGCGGGCGGCAGGCCAGTGCTATGTGAGCTGCGAGGTCCTGCACGGCCGCCTGGAGGACGAAGACCTGGCGCGGGCGCGCAACAACCCCTTCGAGCGCGCGCTCGTCAGTGGCGTGGTGCACGCGCCGGGCGGCGCGCATCCCACTTCCTGCGGGCCTGCCTATGGCTTTGACCTGCCGCAGTTGAAGGCCTACTGCGCCAGCGCCGAGCAAGCGGCGGGCTTCGCCACCTACCGCAAGGACGTGATCGGCGACACCGAAGCCGGCTACCTGGACAAGATCGGTGGCATGGGCCAYGTGCTGGACCTGCCGTTGCCGGTCCTTTGAACCCGTCRCAAGGAGAAGGAGCCATCGTGAGCGCCACTCAACAATTCACTCTCGCCGAACTGATGATCGCCGCCGCCGCCCGCGCCTGGCGCGACGACGGCGAGGTCATGGCCACCGGCATCGGCACCGGCCCGCGCATCGCGGCCGGGCTGGCGCGGTTGCTGCACAACCCCGGCCTGATGCTGACCGACGGCGAAGCCTACCTGGTGGAAGAGCCGGTGCCGCTGGGGCGCCGCGAGGCGGGCTTCAAGGTGCGCGCCAGCGGCTGGATGGGCTATGCGCGCGTGTTCGACTGCCTGTGGGGCGGGCGCCGGCATGCGCTGGTGATGCCCACCCAGATCGACCGCTTCGGCCAGGCCAATATCTCCATGCTCGGCGGCACCCATGCGCAGCCAAAGAAGCAGCTGCTCGGCGCACGCGGCTTTCCCGGCAACAGCATCCACCACGCCAACTCCTTCTTTGTGCCGGCGCATAGCCCGCGCGCCTTTGTCGCCGGCGAGGTCGATATGGTGTGCAGCGTGGGCTATAACCCGGCGCGCCGGATCGAAGGCATGCGCAGCTTTGTCGACCTGCGGGTCATCGTGACCGACCTGTGCGTGATGGATTTCACCGGTCCCGATCACGCCATCCGCGTGCGTTCGCTGCATCCCGGCGTCAGCCTGGAGCAGGTGCGGGCAGCTACAGGCTTCGCACTGGCCAACGCATCCGGAGAAATACTGCCGGAAACGGCCGCGCCCACTGCGGAGGAGCTGGCCGTCATCGTCAGGCTCGATCCGCACAACCTGCGCGCCACCATCGTGCGCGACAACCCGGCCGTCCGCACGGCGTGAGGAACACCATGTCATCGCAAGCCACCGAATCCCTCGGGCTGGGCCCCAACGCCGAGGTGCTCTACGCAGCGGCCGACGGCGTGGCCACCGTCACCATGAACCGGCCGCAGTACCACAACGCGCAGAATTCCAAGATGACCTACGCGCTGGACGAGGCGTTCCGGCGCGCGGCCGCGGACGACGCGGTCAAGGTCGTGATCCTGCGCGGCGCCGGCAAGCACTTCTCGGCCGGGCACGATATCGGCACGCCGGGGCGCGACATTGGCGAGTCGTTCGAGCGCGTCTCGCTTTGGCCCGACCATGTGGGCAAGCCCGGCGGCGAGATGCTTTACACCCGCGAGCAGGAGGTCTACCTCGGCATGTGCCGGCGCTGGCGCGACCTGCCCAAGCCGACCATCGCCATGGTGCACGGTGCCTGCATTGCCGGCGGCCTGATGCTGGCCTGGGTGTGCGACCTGATCGTCGCGTCGGACGATGCCTTCTTCGCCGATCCGGTGGTGCGCATGGGCATTCCGGGCGTCGAGTATTTCGCGCACGCCTACGAGCTCAACCCGCGCATCGCCAAGGAATTCCTCTTCATGGGCGAGCGCATGGATGCCCAGCGCGCCTGCCAGATGGGCATGGTCAACCGCGTGGTGCAGCGCGAGGCGCTGGAGGCCACCGCGCAGGGCATGGCGGCCAAGATCGCGCAGATGCCACGGCTGGGCTTGAGCCTCACCAAGCAAGCCATCAATCACGTGGAAGAACTGCAGGGCAAGCGCGCCGCCATGGATGCCGCCTTTGCCTGGCACCACTTCGCCCACGCCCACAACGAGCTGGTCAGCGGCGACAAGCTGGGCGGCTTCGACGCACGCACCATGGCGGCATCGCAACGCACCGGCGAGGAGAAATCGGCATGAGCGGCGCGCCCCTGCATACCGTGCTGTGCGACTTGCTGGGTTGCCGCTACCCGATCGTGCAGACCGCGATGGGCTGGGTGGCCGATGCCCGCCTGGTGGCCGCCACCAGCAATGCCGGGGCCTTCGGCTTCCTGGCAGGCGCCACCATCGAGCCGGGCGAAGTCGAGCAAGAGATCCTGCGGGTGAAGGCGCTCACGGGCCAGCCCTTCGGCATCAACTTCCATATGTTCCAGCCCAACGCGGACGAGGTAGTCGAGATGGCCATCCGCCACCGGCTGCGCGCGGTCAGCTACGGGCGCGGGCCGGACGCCGCGATGATCGGCCGGCTCAAGGCCGCGGGCGTGGTGTGCATGCCCACCGTGGGCGCAGCCAAGCACGCCGCCAAGGCCGTGGAACTGGGCGCTAACGTGGTGACCGTGCAGGGCGGCGAGGGCGGCGGGCATACGGGCGGCACGCCCACCACGCTGCTGCTGCCGCAAGTGCTGGACAAGGTGGCGGTGCCGGTGGTGGCCGCGGGCGGCTTCTTCGACGGCCGCGGGCTGGCGGCGGCGCTGGCCTACGGCGCGGCGGGCATCGCCATGGGCACGCGCTTCCTGATGTCTAGCGAGTCGCCGGTGCCGGCGCAAACGCTGGCGCGCTACGTGGCGGTCCGGGATGCGGCGCAGATCCGCGTCTCGCTTGCCATCGACGGCTTGCCGCAGCGGATGATCGACAACCGCCTGCTGCTGGCGCTGGAGCAGGCCGGGCCGCTGCGCCGCACGCTGATGGCGCTGGCCACCGCCCGCCAGTGGCGCCGGCACAGCGGCATGGGGCTCGCGCAGATGCTGGCGGTTGGCTGGCGCGCGCTGCGCCAGCACGACTACACCGCGGCGCAGACGCTGATGGCGGCCAACGCGCCCGTGCTGATCCAGCGCGCCATGGTAGAGGGCCATCCCGACGAAGGCGTGCTGCCGAGCGGACAGGCCGCGGCGGCCATCGGTGCCATTGAATCCTGTGAGCAGATCGTTGCCCGCATCGCCGCGCAGGCCCAGGCGCGCCTGGCCGCCCTGGCGGGGCCAGCCAGCGCCAGGCCGGAACGCAGCAACCCCATCCAAGCCATCCATTGAAGGCAGACGTTCATGACAACGACGAGATCAAGCGAGCCTGTAGCACAGGACGGTACCGAGCCCTTCCACATCGAGGTGCGGGACGGCGTGGCGGAACTGGCGATCGCCCATCCCCCGGTCAACGCGCTGGACAGCGCGGGCTGGCATGCACTGGCGGCGGCCATCGAGCGGCTCGGCAGGGATGACGCCGTGCGCGTGATCGTGCTGCGCGGCGAGGGGCGCGGCTTTTGCGCCGGGGTCGACATCAAGGAACTGGCGGCGCACCCGCAGCGCATCGTGGCGGTCAACGCCGGCAACTACGCCACCTTCCGCGCGGTCCACCGCAATCCAAAGCCTGTTATCGCGGCGGTGCACGGCTTCGTGCTCGGCGGCGGCATCGGCATCTGCGGCGCGGCCGACATCCTGATCGCCGCCGAGTGCGCGCGCTTCGGCGTGCCGGAGATCGACCGTGGCGCCATGGGTGGCGGTGCCCACCTGCAGCGCATGTTTGGCGTGCAGAAGGTGCGGGCGATGTATTTCACCGGCGACATGATCGACGCCGCCGAGGCCTACCGCCTGGGCGCGGTGGAGCGGGTGGTGCCGCGCACGGCACTGCGCGATACCGCACTGGAGATAGCGCGGCGTATCGCGCAAAAAAGCCCGGCCATGGTGCGCCTGGCCAAGGAGGCGCTCAACGGCGTGGAGGACGGYAATCTCGAGGACAAGTACCGCTGGGAGCAGGGCTTCACGCTGCAAGCCTATATGAGCGCGGATTCCGACGAGGCGCGCACCGCCTTCGTGGAAGGGCGCGAGGCGCGCTTCGCGGCGCAGGCTCCCACCGTCAACGCGTGAGGTGGCCAGATGCATCTTGAATACACCGAACGCCAGCAGGCCTTCCGGGCCGAGATCCGCGCCTGGCTGGCCGAGCGCGTGCCGCGCGCGCCGCTGGCCAGCTTCGACACCGCCGAAGGCTTTGCGCAGCATCGCGCCTGGGAGCGCACCCTGTACGAGGGGCGCTGGAGCATGGTCACCTGGCCGAAAGAGCTGGGCGGACGCGGCTGCGACCTGATCGAATGGCTGATTTTCGAGGAAGAGTACTGGCGGGCCGGCGCGCCGATGCGCGTCAACCAGAACGGCATCTTCCTGCTCGGGCCGACCTTGATGGAGTTCGGCACGCCGGAGCAGAAGGCGCGTTTCCTGCCGCGCATGGCCGCCGGCGAGCACGTATGGGCGCAGGGCTGGTCGGAGCCGAACGCGGGCTCCGACATGGCCGCGATCCGCTGCACCGCCATCCGGCAGGGCGACGAGTACGTGCTCAACGGSCAGAARAYCTGGTCGACCCGCGCGGTCTGGGCCGACTGGCTGTTCGGCCTGTTCCGCACCGATCCCGGCTCGTCGCGCCACCACGGCCTGACCTTCCTGCTGATGCCGCTGGATACGCCGGGCATCACGGTGCGGCCCATCCGCCAGCTGAACGGCCTGACAGGCTTTGCCGAGATATTTTTCGACGATGTGCGGGTGCCGGCGGAGAACCGCCTGGCGGCGGAGGGCGCGGGCTGGCAAGTGGCGATGGCTACAGCCGGTTTCGAGCGCGGCCTGATGCTGCGCTCTCCGGCGCGCTTCCAGGAGACAGCACGGGCGCTGGTGCACCTCTATCTCGAGCATCGGGAGCAGGCCGACCGCGATCCCTCGCTGCGCGAAGCGGTCACGCGCGCCTGGATGGATGCCGAGGCCTATGCGCTATCCACCTACGCCACCGCGAGCAGGCTGGTCAAGGGCGGACAGATCGGCGCGGAGTCCAGCACCAACAAGGTGTTCTGGTCCGAGTTGGATATCCGCATGCACGAAACCGCGCTGGCGATCCTCGGCCAGCGGGGCGAGCTGGTGCCCGCGCAAGACGCGACGCAAGGCACGCTCGGTGCCTGGCTCGACGGCTTCCTGTTCGCGCAGGCCGGGCCGATCTACGCGGGCACCAATGAGATCCAGCGCAACATCATCGCCGAACGCATGCTGGGAATGCCGCGCGCCTGAGCGCGCGGCGGCTGACAGTCCGGCTTCGTCCTCGACTCAACCGTGAACCACCATGGAATTCGCATTTAACGAAGAGCAGCAACAGTTCGTCGATTCGATCAGGCGCTTCCTGATGATCGAAATGACGCCGGAACTGGCGCGGGAACAATGGAGCAGCGCAAGCGGCCGCTCCGACGCGCTTTGGCAGCGGCTGGCCGGGCAGGGCCTGACGGCCGTGCTGGTGCCGGAGGCTTGCGGCGGCCTGGGCCTGTCCGAAACCGAGTGGGCGCCGCTGGCGCAGGAGTGTGGCTACTTTGCCCTTGCCGAACCGCTGCTGGACACCGCGCTGGTGGCGGCCGGCATGCTGTCGGACTGCCACGCCGCCACGCAGGACACAAGCACCCGCGAACGCTGCGAAAGCTGGCTGGGCCGCATCGCGGACGGCAGCGTGCGCGTGGCGGTGGCGCATCCGGGACAAGCCATGGTGGCCGACGCCCATGTCGCCGACGCCATCCTCTGCGAGCACGGCGGCGCGCTGCACCTGGTGCCGCCGGCGCAGGCCACGCTCGCCGCGCACGCGAGCCTTGATCCCTCACGCCGGCTCTTCGCGCTCAGATGGGCGCCGGACGACGGCAGCCTGCTGCTGCCCGCGACGGCCGCGAAGCCCGTGTGGGAAGCCGCGCTCAACCGCGGGGCGCTCGGCGTCGCCGCGCAGATGCTCGGCCTGACGCAGCGCATGCTGGATATCGCCATCGACTACAGCATCCAGCGCAAGCAGTTCGGCAAGGCCATCGGCGCCAACCAGGCGCTCAAGCACCTGCTGGCGGATGTCGCCATCCAGCACGAATTCGCCAAGCCGGTGGTGTACCGCGCGGCCTGCACGCTGGCGCAAGGCCATGGCACCGCCGGGCTGCATGTGTCGCACGCGCTGCTGGCCGCCACGCGCGCCGCGCTGCTCGCGGCACGCCACACCATGCAGGTGCACGGCGCCATGGGCTACACGTGGGAGCTGGACCTGCAGATCTTCATGAAGCGCGCGTGGGCCCTGGCCGACAGCTGGGGCGACCGGGCCTTCCACCAGGCGCGCGTGGACGCGCACATCCTCGGGGGGGCCGTGCCGATCGGCGCCGGCGCCACCTTTGCCACCACAGCCAACTTGGCATCAACACTTTGACAGGCGGAATGACCATGAGAGACGCATATATCGTCGACGCGCTGCGCACCCCGACCGGACGCCGCAAGGGCGGCCTGGCACACATGCACGGCGCCGACCTTGGCGGCTTCGTGCTGGCCGAGCTGGTGGGCCGCAATGCCATCCCGGCCGCGGAGTATGACGACGTGGTGTTTGGCTGCGTCGACACCATCGGGCCGCTGGCCGGCAATATCGCCCGCAGCGCCTGGCTGGCCGCCGGGCTGCCGCTCACCGTGCCCGGCGTGACCGTGGATCGCCAGTGCGGCTCGTCGCAGCAGGCCGTGCACTTCGCCGCGCAAGCGGTGATGAGCGGCAACCAGGACGTGGTCGTCGCCGGCGGCGTGCAGACCATGACGCAGATCCCGATCTCGTCGGCCATGCTGGCCGGGCAGGCGCTTGGCTTCTCCGATCCGTTCTCCGGCAGCAAGGGCTGGCAGGCGCGCTTCGGCGACCGGCCGGTGTCGCAGTTCGACGCCGCGCAGCGCATCGCCGGGCACTGGAATCTGTCGCGCGAGGCAATGGAAGCCTACGCGCTGCAAAGCCACCAGCGCGCGGCCATGGCCATCGAGGGCGGCCGCTTCCAGCGCGAGATCGTGCCTTGCGCAGGCGTAGTCCATGACGAAACGCCGCGGCCCGATACCACGCTCGCCAAGATGGCATCGCTCGAACCACTGATGCCCGGCAGTGCACTGACCGCCGCCGTTTCCAGCCAGACCGCGGACGCGGCGGCGGCATTGCTGGTGGTCTCCGAAGACGCGCTCAAGCGCTACGGGCTCACGCCGCGCGCGCGTATCGCCCATATGAGCGTGATGGGTGACGACCCGCTGTGGATGCTGACCGCGCCCATTCCCGCCACGAAACGCGCGCTGGTGCGCAGCGGCCTGCGCTGGGAAGACATCGACGTGGTGGAGATCAACGAGGCGTTCGCTTCGGTGGCGATGGCCTGGCTGGCCGAGACCGGCTACCCGGCCGAGCGCACCAACCCGAACGGCGGCGCCATCGCGTTGGGGCATCCGCTCGGCGCCACCGGCGCGCGGCTGATGACCACGCTGTTGCACGAGCTGGAGCGCACGGGCGGCCGCTACGGCCTGCAGACCATGTGCGAGGGCGGCGGCCTGGCCAACGTCACCATCATCGAGCGCCTGTGAGCCGGGTTCCCGGGGCACTGGCGCAAGCAACGGACAAGGGGAGTAGCGACATGGGAATCTGCGACGGACGGACCGTCATCATCACCGGCGCCGGCGGCGGCCTGGGGCGCGCCTATGCGCTGGCCTTCGCAGCGGAAGGCGCCAGCGTGGTGGTCAACGATATTCGCCGCGAGGCGGCCGAGGCGGTATGCGCGGAGATCCGCGCGCAAGGCGGGCGGGCGCTCGCCAGCGATGACGACATCACGCAACTGGCCACGGCCCAGGGCATCGTCGATGCCGCGCTGGCGGCGTTCGGCGAGGTGCACGTGCTGGTCAACAACGCCGGCATCTGCCGCGACCGCATGTTCGTCAGCCTGAGCGAAGCCGACTGGGACGATGTGATGCGCGTGCACCTGCGCGGCCACTTCTGCCTGGCCAACCTGCTGGCCCGGCGCTGGCGCGACGCGGCCAAGGCCGGGCGGCCGGTCGATGCGCGCATCGTCAACACCAGCTCCGGCGCGGGGCTGCAAGGCTCGGTGGGCCAGTCCAACTACGCCGCCGCCAAGGCCGGTATTGCCGCGCTGACGCTGGTGCAGGCGGCGGAACTGGCGCGCTACGGCATCACCGCCAATGCGCTCGCGCCGGCGGCCCGCACCGGCATGACCGAAGGCGTATTTGCGGAGATGATGAAAGCGCCGGCGGCAGGCTTCGACTACTACGATCCGGCCAATATCGCGCCGCTGGTGGTCTGGCTTGGCAGCGCGGCTTCGCGCCATGTCACCGGCCGCGTGTTCGAGGCGGCGGGCGGCATGGTGGCGGTGGCGGACGGCTGGCGCACCGGCGCGAGCACCGACAGGGGCGCGCGCTGGCAAGTGGCCGAGCTGGGCGGCGCGATCGACGCGCTGCTCGCCCGCGCCGAGCCGGCGCAATGCGTCTACGGCGCCTGAGGCGGGGACGGACGATGCGCTTCACGCTCTCCCTGGAACAACAAATGATCCGCGACACCGCGCGCGATTTCCTGGCCGTGCGCAGCGATTCGGCGGCGGTCCGGCGGGTGGTGGATGCGGTTGCTGGCACGGCGCAGGACGGCCATGACACCGCCCTGTGGCGGGAAATGGCCGGCGAACTGGGCTGGTGCGGCATTGCCTTGCCGGAAACGGCGGGYGGCGCCGGGCTGGGCGCCGTCGAGCTGGCGCTGCTGATGGAGCAGATGGGCCAGCGGCTGGCCTGCGTGCCGTACTGGTCGGCCATCTGCCTGGCGGCGCCGGCGCTGGCGGGCAGCCTCGCGCCCGAGGCCGCCGCGCCGTGGCTGGCGCGGCTGGCGCAGGGCGAGGCGCGTGCCGCGCTGGTCTTGCCTGCCTGGATGGCGCCCGGCGCGGACGGCGCGCTCGATGCCGATGCGCTGACCGTCACTGCCGCCGCGGCCGGGGATGGCTTCGTGCTGGACGGGCAGGTGGCGCAGGTGTTCGACGCCGCCGGCGCGGACTGGCTGCTGGTGCCCGCGCGCCTTTCCGGCGGCGCGGCAGGGCAGCCGGCGCTGTTCCTGCTGCAAACGGCGGCGCTGGCGGGCCAGCCAGGCTTCGGGCTGCGCCGGCTGGCGGTGCTGGACCGTACCCGCCCGCTGGCCGACCTCGTCTTCGACGGGCTGCGCGTGGAGGCGAAAGCCTGCCTGGCGCAAGGCGCCGGGGTGGCGGCGGGCATGGGCGCCGCCATGTGGCACGGCAGCCTGATGCTCGCCGCCGAGCAGCTCGGCGGCGCCCAGCAATGCCTCGACCTCACCGTGGCCTACGCCGCCGAGCGCATCCAGTTCGGCCGGCCGATCGCCGCCTTCCAGGCCGTCAAGCACCGCTGCGCGCAGATGATGGTGGCGGTGGAAGCCGCGCGCTCCGCGGTGCACGGCGCCGCGCGGGCCTGGCAGGCGGGCGCGGCAGGCGGCGCGATGGACACAGCCAGGCTCGATGTTGCCGCAGCGCGCCTTGCCGCCGGCGATGCCTTCGGCTTCTGCGCCCAGGAGGCCATCCAGTTGCACGGCGGCGTGGGCTTTACCTGGGAGTACGACCCCCAGCTCTATTTCAAGCGCGCGCAGGCCGCCGGCGGCTGGCTGGGGGGCRCCGCCGCCGCGCTCGCCCGGATCGCCGACGGCCTGTTGGCCGCATGAGCCATATCAGCAGCGCAAGGACAAGCATGGATTCGATGGAAAACCAAAATGCCTCCGCCGGGGAAGCGCAACTGCGCGCGGAGGTGGCGGCCTGGATGTCCGCCAGCCTGAGCGGCGAATTCGCCTGCCTGAAGCATCGCGGCGGCCCGGGCGACGAAGAAGCGCATCCCGGGCTGCGCAAGGCCTGGGAGCGCCGCCTGGCCGACGGCGGCTGGACCTGCGTGGGCTGGCCGCAGGCGCACGGCGGGCGCGGGTTGCCGGTGATGTCGCAGGTAATCTTCCAGGAGGAGTACGCGCGTGCCGGCGGCCCCGGCCGCATGGGCCATATCGGCGAAGGGCTGATCGGTCCCACGCTGATCGCCTTCGGCAGCGAGGCGCAGAAGGCCCGCTTCCTGCCGGGCATTCGCAACGGCACCGAGTTTTGGTGCCAGGGCTACTCGGAGCCGGGCGCCGGCTCGGATCTCGCCAATGTGCGCACCCGCGCCGAGCGCGATCCCGCCACCGGGGACTGGCGCGTGAGCGGGCAGAAGGTGTGGACCTCGCTGGCCCACGAGTCGGACTGGATCTTCGTGCTGGCGCGTTGCGATCCGGCGTCGCGCGGGAACAAGGGCCTGGTCTTCCTGCTGATGCCGCTGGCGCAGCCGGGCGTGGAAATCCGCCCGATCCGCCAGATGGGTGGCGGCGTGGAGTTCAACGAGGTGTTCTTCGATGGCGCGCGCGCCGCCGCCGGCGATGTGGTGGGCGCGCCGGGCGACGGCTGGCGCATCGCCATGGCGCTGCTGGGCTTCGAGCGCGGCATCTCCACCCTGGGCCAGCAGATGCAGTTCACCCACGAGCTTGGCTGGGTCGCCGAGGCCGCGCGCGCCAACGGCGCCTGGCAGGACGCGGCGCTGCGCCAGCGCATGGCGCGCGCCTGGGCCGGCCTGCGGGTGATGCGCTACAACGCGCTGCGCATGCTGGAAGGCGCCGAGGGCGGTGCCGGCGATGCCAGCGCGGCGCTGCAGCGCGAAACCCTGATCTACAAGTACTACTGGTCGAACTGGCACCGCGACCTGGGCCAGCTCGYGCTCGACGTGCTCGGCCCGGACGCCAACCGGATCGACGAAGCGGACGCGCGCCGCACGCGCCTGCAGCAGATGGCGCTGTTCTCGCGCGCCGACACCATTTACGCCGGTACCAACGAAATCCAGCTCAACATCATCGCCGAGCGCGGGCTGGGCATGCCCCGCGAGGCCAGAGGACAGTCATGACTGAAATGGCAGACAAGCAACCGGCCGCGGCCGGCACCCCGCTCCCCCCGCCGGCCTATGTGGCCGGCCACCAGCTGCTGGCCGGCAAGAGCGTGCTGATCACCGCCGCCGCCGGCGCGGGCATCGGCTTTGCCGCCGCCCGCCGCTGCGCGGAGGAGGGGTGCCGCGCGCTGATGATCTCCGACATCCACGAGAAGCGGCTCAGCGAGGCTGTGGCAACCCTGCGCGCCGAAACCGGCCTGCAGGCGATCCATGGCCAGCTTTGCGACGTCTCCGACCAGGCCCAGGTGCGGTCCCTGGTGGCGGCGGCCGAGGAGGCCCTGGGCGGCACCGATGTGCTGATCAACAACGCCGGGCTGGGCGGCTCGCGCCGCATAGTCGAGATGGACGATGCCGAATGGTCGCGGGTGCTCGACATTACGCTTACCGGCACCTTCCGGATGACGCGGGCCATGCTGCCGCATATGCAGGCGCGCCGGCGCGGGGCCATCGTCAACAATGCCTCGGTGCTGGGCTGGCGGGCGCAGAAGGAGCAGGCCCATTACGCCGCCGCCAAGGCCGGTGTGATGGCGCTGACACGCTGCAGCGCGGTAGAGGCTGCGGAGTTCGGCGTGCGCATCAATGCGGTGGCGCCGAGTATCGCACTGCACGATTTCCTGCGGAAGTCGGCGCCGGCGGAACTGCTGCGGGAGCTGGCCTCGCGCGAGGCGTTCGGGCGGGCGGCCGAGGTGTGGGAGGTGGCGAATGTGATGGTGTTCCTGGCTAGCGACTATGCGTCGTATATGACGGGCGAAGTGTTGCCTGTCAGCAGTCAGCGGGCGTAGCGGCTAATGGCCCGCGCGGAGCAGGAACCCCGGAACAGGGAAGAAGCGAGGGAAGCAGCGAGGCAAGGAGAGGCATGACACGAGTATTCAATTCCGCCGAGGCGCTGATGAGCGCCGTGGGCGAGCAACTGGGCCACAGCGCCTGGACCGTCATCACGCAGGCGCGCATCGACGGCTTTGCCGAGGCCACGGGCGACCACCAATGGCTGCACGTGGATCCCGAGCGCGCGGCGCAAGGTCCCTTTGGCGCTTGCATTGCGCACGGTTATCTCACCCTGTCGCTGGTCAACCAGTTCCTGCCGGAGATCCTGACGGTCGAAAACCTGCGCTGGGGCGTCAACTACGGCTGCGACAAGGTGCGCTTCCCGGCCCCGGTGCGGGTTGGCTCGCGCCTGCGTGGCGTGGGCGAACTGGTGCGCGCCGAGGCGCTGCCCGGCGGCGTGCAGTCGGTGGTGCGCATCAGCGTGGAAATCGAGGGCGAGGATAAGCCCGCTTGCGTGGCCGACACCATCAGCCGCTATTACTTTTGATACTTCCAAGGAAAGCAGCATGAGAGAAGCAGTCATTGTCGCCGTGGCGCGTACGCCCATCGGCAAGGCATTCCGCGGCGCCTTCAACGATACCGAGGCGCCGGCGCTGGGCGGGCACGTGGTGCGCGCCGTGGTGGAGCGGGCGGGGATCGACCCGGCCGAGGTCGACGATGTACTGATCGGCGCCGCCGCGCAACAGGGCACGCAGGGCTACAACCTGGGCCGGCTGTGCGCGGTGGCGGCGGGCCTGCCCGATAGCGTGCCGGGCATGACCATGGACCGCATGTGTTCGTCGGGGCTGATGACCATCGCCACGGCCGCGAAAAGCATCATCTGCGGCGAGGCCGACATCGTGGTGGCCGGTGGCGCCGAGTCGATCTCGCTGACGCAGAACAAGCACAAGAACGCCTACCGCGCGCAATCCGAGGCGGTGCTGGCCCGGCAGCCGGACGCGTATATGGCAATGATCGAGACCGCTGAAGTGGTGGCGCAACGCTATGGCATAGCCCGGGCGGCGCAGGACGAGTATGCGCTGCGCAGCCAGCAGCGCACCGCCGAGGCGCAGCGCCAGGGCCTGTTCGACGACGAGATCGTGACGCTGGAGACGCGCCGCGCGCTGTACGACAAGGCGGGCGCGCTCATCGGGCACGAGACCGTGCGCCTCGCGCAGGACGAGTGCAACCGGCCAGATACTAGCGCCGACAGCCTGGCCGCGCTCAAGCCGGTATGGAGCGGCGGGCGCGCGGTGCCGCAAGGGCTCCACATCACCGCCGGCAATGCCTCGCAACTGTCGGACGGTGCCGCCGCCGTGCTGCTGATGAGCCGCGAGCAGGCCGAGCGCCGCGGCTTGCGCCCGCTGGGCCGCTATCGCGGCATGGCCGTGGCCGGCTGCGCGGCGGACGAGATGGGCATCGGCCCGGTGTTCGCCGTGCCCAGGCTGCTGGCGCGCCACGGCCTGACGGTCAAGGACGTTGGCTTGTGGGAACTGAACGAAGCCTTTGCCTGCCAGGTGCTGTACTGCCGGGACATGCTCGGCATTCCGGACGCGCGGCTGAACGTCAATGGCGGCGCCATCGCGATCGGCCATCCCTTCGGCATGTCGGGCGCGCGCATGACCGCGCACGCCTTGCTCGAAGCACGCCGGCGCGGCGCCGCGCATGCGGTGGTGACAATGTGCGTCGGCGGCGGCATGGGCGCCGCCGCGTTGTTCGACGTGCTGTAGCGGTCATTGCCGGTGGCAGTGCGAACGGCCAGCCCAAGGCGGGCCATGCCCCCGGCGCGGAGGAGACGACAATGAAAAAAGTGATTGGCATCGGCGTATCGCTGACGGTATTGGCTGCCGCGGCATGGTCCTTCTCGCCGCGGCCCCTGCCTGCCTTCGCAGCCACCGCGCTGCGGGCGGATCGGCTGCAGCTCAATGGCATCGCCCGGTCCGGCGACCGCATGGTGGCGGTCGGCGAGCGCGGCACGATCTTGCTCAGCGACGACGAAGGCGCACACTGGCGGCTCGCCAGCGTGACGCCGGAGCACGGCGCCGCGCTCACGCAGCTTGTCTTTGCCGGTGGCAAGGACGATAGGGTCGGCGTGGCGGTGGGACACAGCGGCTGGATCCTGCGCACCGCCGACGGCGGTGAGCATTGGCAGCAGGTGGCCTTCGATACGGCGCAGTCGGACCCCCTGCTGGGCGTCTGGGGCCAGGCGGCGGGTCCGTGGTTCGCCGTCGGCAGCTTCGGGCGCTTCCTGGTGTCGCACGACCAGGGCGGGCACTGGCAGTCAGCAGCCACGCCGCTGATGCAGGACAAGCACTTGAACGGCATTGCCGGTGATCATCAGGGCCGCCTGATGCTGGTGGGCGAGAGCGGCCTGGTGCTGCGCTCCGCCGATGGCGGCGGCACCTGGGAAGCGGTCAAGATGCCCTACGAGGGCTCGCTCTACGGCGTGCTGCCGCTGCGCGACGGCGCCTGGCTGGTCTATGGCATGCGCGGCAACGTGCTGCGCAGCGCCGACTTCGGCGCGAGCTGGGAGGCCGCCGAGGTGGGGCTCAAGACCTCGTTCTTCGGTGGCGCGCAACTGGCGGACGGCCGCATCGCCGTGGCCGGCCAGGGCGGCATGCTGGCTGTCTCGGCGGACGGCGGGCGCCATTTCAAGCCGGTGGCGGGCGGTAGCGCGCAGACCCTGGCGGCGCTCATCCCGGCCGCGGGGGGGAATGCCCTGACGCTGGCCGGCAACGCGGGGATTGCCCGCTTCACCCTGGCCCCGCATGCCGCGCCCTGATCTTCCTCCTGCCGCAACTCTCAGCGCCACACCGCATTGCATAGAAGCGAGAACGCCATGACCCGCCCCGAAATCTCCGGCCCCCGGGCCACCACCACCCGCCTGAGCCGCTTCGTCGCGCATTGCGCGGACCTGTTGATCCGGCGCCGCCGCCTGTTGCTGGTGCTGTGCCTGGCGATGACCGTGGCGATGGGCTTGTCCGCCACGCGCCTGCGGCTCGATCCGGGCTTCAACAAGATGATCCCGCTGCAGCATCCCTATATGCAGGTGTTCACCAAGTACGCCGGCACGTTCTCCGGGGCCAATACCGTGCTGATCAGCCTGCGCTGGAAGGGCGAAGGCGATATCTACAACCCGGCCTTCATGGACAAGCTGCGTCGTGCTACCGACGATGTGTTCTT
The DNA here is from genome assembly GCF_056396665.1 of Cupriavidus sp. 05T313. Classification (NCBI taxonomy): domain Bacteria; kingdom Pseudomonadati; phylum Pseudomonadota; class Betaproteobacteria; order Burkholderiales; family Burkholderiaceae; genus Cupriavidus; species Cupriavidus sp. 05T313. The sequence goes on from NZ_JBFTLX010000041.1 coordinate 16,425, forward strand.
CATTCCAGGCGTGCGCCGTTCACATGTGTTCTCGCTGTTTACGCCGAATGTGCGCTACACCGAGGTGACCGAGGTGGGATTCCGGGGGGATGTGGTGGTACCCGGCCGATACTCTGGTACCCCGGAGCAGCTCGACCAGGTACGCCGCAACGCGGCGCGCTCAGGCCAGATCGGCCGGCTGGTAAGCAATGACCTGAAGTCCGCGCTGATCCGCGCCGATCTGAGCGATGTGGATCCCGCTACGGGCAAGGCGCTCGACTACGGCAAGGTGGCACGCCAGTTGGAGCAAATCCGCACCGGCCTGGGCGGCACGGATGTGGAAGTGAGCATTATCGGCTTTGCCAAGCTTGTCGGCGATGTGGAAGACGGCATTGCCGGGGTGATGGTGTTCTTCGCGCTGGCCTTTGCGGTGACGGCGCTGATGCTGTTCTTCTACACGCGTTCGCTGCGCATTACCCTGCTGGCGCTGGTGGTGGCGCTGCTGCCGGTGGGGTGGCTGCTAGGCCTGCTGCCGCTGCTGGGCTACGGCATCGACCCAATGTCCATCCTGGTGCCGTTCCTGATCTTTTCCATCGGCGTCTCGCACGCGGTGCAGATGACCAATGCCTGGAAACAGGAAGTGGTGCAGGACAATGACCCGGTCGAGAGCGCGCGCGCGGCCTTCTGCAAGCTGTTCATCCCCGGCACGGTAGCCTTGCTGACCAACGCACTGGGTTTCATGGTCATCATGCGCATCGAGATCGAGATCGTGCGTGAGCTGGGCATTACCGCATGCCTCGGCGTATTGCTGATGATCGTCACCAACAAGGTGTTCCTGCCGCTGCTGCTGTCATACACGCGCCTGGAGCCGCGCGTGGTGGCGGCCGCCAGGGCGCGTGCCGGGCGGCATGGCACCTTCTGGAACCGGTTCGGCCACTTTGCCCGCCCGGGGCCGGCACTGGTGGTGTTCGGCGTGTCGCTGGCGCTGTTGGCGTTCGGTGCGGTGCAGTCACGGGGACTAAGGGTCGGCGATATCGGCAACGGTGCTCCGGAACTGCGCGCCGACTCGCGCTATAACCGCGATAACGCGCAGATCGTCGGCCAGTACAACATCGGCGTGGACGTGCTCACGGTGGTGGTGGAACCCAAAGGCTTTGACGACGCCTGCCTGCACTATCCGGTGATGGGCGCGGTGGAGCGCTTCGAGATGAACCTGCGCGGTGTGGCGGGCGTGCAATCGGTGGTGAGCGTGCCGTCGCTCGCCAAGGTGATGATCGGCGCCTTCAACGAAGGCAATCCACGCTGGGAGGCGCTGCCGCGCAATAGCGATGGCCTGACCCAGGGCGCCAAAGCCTTCGATCCGGAGAACGGCATGAACACCGCGAACTGCCAGGCCATCCAGGTGCTGATCTACACAGCCAATCACGAAGGCGCCACCATTGCCCATATCGTCAAGGAGATCCAGCACCTTATCGCCGCAGACAAGACGCCGAACGTGGCGTTCCGCCTCGCCGGCGGCAATATCGGCGTGATGGCAGCCACCAACGAAGCGGTGGACGAAGCCGAGGTAACCATGCTGCTGGCGATCTTCGGCGCCATCACGCTGCTGTGCCTGCTGACCTTCCGTTCCTGGCGGGCCGTGCTGTGCATCATCGTGCCGCTGACGCTGGTGTCCGTCCTTTGCAGCGCGCTGATGGCGCGGCTGGGGATTGGCCTGAAGGTCTCGACGCTGCCGGTGATCACGCTGGGCGTAGGGGTTGGCGTGGACTACGGCATCTATCTCTATGAGCGCATGCAGCACCAGTTGCGCCATGAAGGGCAGAACCTGCCGCAGGCGTTCGCCGAGGCCATGCGCCAGCGTGGCAACGCCGCCTTGTTCACCGCCATGACGATGTGCATCGGGGTGGGTACGTGGGCCTTCGCGGCGCTCAAGTTCCAGGCGGACATGGGCATCCTGCTGGCCTTCATGTTTATGGTCAACCTGTTCGGCGCCGTCTTCCTGTTGCCGGCGCTGGCGAGCTGGCTGGGCGTGGAAGAGGAGGAACGCCGGGCGGCCGGCAACAAAGCCCGCGGCGCGGAGGCACGCGTGGGCAGGATGGCCGGTAGCGAAGGGCGCCCGCTCAAGTCCGACGCGGCCTGAACCGCCGGGCCTTCGCGCGGCCGGCCCGTCATCATTTGAAGAATCTGCTGCAATTCGAAGGGGGCGGACGCTTACAATTGACATCTCGATCTGGACATCGTGAGTGCATTCCTCGCGATTCGACATAGCGTCCCGCGGATGGCCGGGCCGGGCCGTGGGGCAGTCATCAAACGATAGTAGCCGGCGGCCCTGCTGCATGAGGCAGGGCGTGGCGTGCCAGGCGCGACATAGAATCGCGCAGGAAGGAGAATAAGATGTGGCAACAGGCCCCCACTGATGGATCGCCGTTCTCAACGATCCGGATCGGCCCCCTTGCGTTGCGCAACCGCCTGATCAAGGCCGGTGCGAACGAGGGCATGACACCGCAAGGATTGCCGACACAGGCGCTGGTCAAGCATCACCGGGATATCGCAGCCGGCGGTATCGGCATGACGGTGGTCGCGTATGCTGCCGTCGCACAGGAGGGGCTGACCTTCTCGCATCAGCTCGTCCTGACCCGCGAGGCCATACCGYATCTGCGGGTGCTGACCGACGCGGTGCATCGTGAGGGCGCCGCGGCTTGCCTGCAGATTACGCATGCCGGCTCGTTTACGATGATGCGGCATGGCGGGAGCCGCGCGCCGCTGACCGCATCGGCTGGCCTGAATGCTTTCGGCATGATGTATGGCGTGTATTTCCAGCGCGCCATGCGCGAGAGCGACATGTTCCGGGTTGCCATGCAATTCGCCGATGCCGCGCGCCTCGCGCGGGAGGCAGGCTTTGACGCGGTCGAGATCCATATGGGGCACGGCTACCTGCTCAATCAGTTCCTGTCTCCGCTCAGCAACCGGCGGCGCGACCGTTTTGGCGGTGAAGTGGAAAACCGCACGCGCTTCCCGGCGATGGTGCTGCGCCACGTCAAGGACGCCGTCGGGGCGGAGCTGGCGGTGTGCTGCAAACTGAGTGTGGTTGACGGTGTGCCCGGCGGCAACGTAGCGGCGGATTCCGCCATCACGGCGCGCATCCTGGAAAGGGAGGGGGCCGACCTGCTGACGCTGAGTGGCGGACGTAATGTCGAAAGCCCGTGGGTGTTGTTTGGCAGTGCGATGCCGACGGCCCAGATGAAAGCCACGGCGCCGCACGCGCTGGCCAGGCTCGGTATCTCGATTCTGGAGAAGCGTACCCCGCGCGAGTTGAAGTTCCGTGAACTGTATTTCCTTGACGCTTCCCGGGTGATCCGCCAGGCGGTGCGGATGCCGCTGGCCTATATCGGCGGCGTGAAGTCGCTGGACAATGCGCGGCAACTGTTGGGCGAGGGCTTCGACTGCGTTGCCCTGGCGCGCGCGCTGATCCATGATCCGGCCCTGGCCGATCACTGGCGAACCGGCGCRGTGACACGTTCGGCATGCGACAGCTGTAATGCTTGCGTTGCAAAAATCTATGATCCCGCCGGCGTTTCCTGCGTTTACGGGCCACCGGCCGATCCCAGGCTGACCACGATACTGGCGGCCGGGCAGGCGGATTGAGACTTGCGGGACTTCTGCCCACCGATGCCGGGCAGATTTCGCCCGGCTTCTCGACGCCATGCCCGGACCGACGCGCTGTCAGTCGGTACTTGATTTCCTGGCAAGCCAGTCCTGTTGGGTCATGATCGTGCGGAAGCCCAGATGCGACATGGCGCTGAACGGGTCCGACCCTCTCCTTGCGCTGACCCGGTAGCTGGTGCAATAAGTCTCGCTGCACAAAAAAGAGCCGCCCCGTATGACTCGCTTGGGGGCGTCGACGGGTGCCCCTGCATCGTCGGGGTCATATGAGTCGACGGGGCCTTGGGGGTCGGAGGCCTGTCCTTTGCGGGCCGCGATGGCGAACGCGTCGGAGCGATACCAGTCAGCCGTCCATTGCCAGACATTGCCGGCCATATCGTAGATGCCATAGCCGTTCGGCGCGAAATTGCCAACCGGCAATGTGCCGACCTGGATCTTTTCGTTGCGGCTGACGACCGGAAATTGACGCGCCCGGTCGTCCCACGTATTGGCCATCTTCTTGCCGTTGGGAGTGAGTTCGTCTCCCCAGGCGTAGTCCGCTTGTTCGAGGCCGCCGCGCGCGGCGAATTCCCACTGCACTTCGGTCGGCAGGCGCTTTCCAGCCCAACGGGCGTAGTTCAGCGCGTCAACGTACGACACCTGCACCACAGGATGATTCTCCCTATCGGCCAGATTGCTATGGGGGCCGAGCGGATGCTGCCAATTCGCCCCAGGCACATACCTCCACCAGCGCGACCAATCGCCCAGGTCGACGGGTTCGCTCGTGCCGACAAATACCATGCTGCCGGGGACAAGCGTCCCGGGATCGGGCTCTGGCGTGCCGGGCGGCAGTTGCGGGCGTATGTCTTCCCACTTTGGTTTCTGCTCAGCTGTCGTGACGTACCGAGTGGCTTCGGTGAAGCGTCTGAAATCGGCGTTTGTCACATCGAAACTGTCCATCCAGAACCCGCTGACTTGCACGCGGTGGGCCGGTCCTTCGCTGGGAAGGGCCCGCTTGGATGAACTGCCCATCAAGAATGTCCCCCCAGGGACCCAGACCATGCCTTTGGGACCTGTCACCCCATCGCCGATCACGGGCTCCTTGAACTGGCCTGTCTTGGAAGAACCCCTGAGGTATTTCGCGCTCAGCAGTCCAGCCGCGCCGGCAACTCCGGTTGCCAGTAATCCCGAGATAAGCGCTCGGCGTTTCATGGTATTTCCTAATCCTTTTTTGTCGCAGCGTCCCGCGGTCTGTCTGGGCGTGCGATGAATTTACTGGGTTGATTCCTGGCCTGGCTCATCGATGTCGTCCACGTTGGGGCGATAGAGGAGGAGCCGCCGATTATCCGATGATCGCGATGATACAACTGCCTGGCATCGTCTTCCCGGACTACCGAAGCATTTATGTGTGCCATCTCCGGGCCCGCTTTGATCGGCTACGCCCACCGCGTGCGTCTTTCGCTGTCTAGTCTGAAGAGACGATGAGGCACGGCCCTGGGCTATGTACTGTGGAACGTGCTAAATCAAAAGGAGGGGACATGCCTGCAACTGGCTACAAAATTGAATCCCGGCCGCTGGAATCGCGGTATGCGCGCGGCTGGCATTGCCTCGGGCCGGCCGCGGATTACCGCGACGGGAAGCCGCACACACTGAACATCTTCGGCCGCCGCCTTGCCGCCTTTGCCGATTCCGCCGGCACCATTCGCATCATTGATAGCTATTGTCCGCATATGGGCGCGGACCTTAGTACCGGTACCGTGCAAGGCGACCAGTTGGTGTGCCCCTTCCATGGTTGGCAGTGGGGTGGCGATGGCGCTTGCAAGTCGATCCCTTACTGCAAGCGAGTGCCGCCGAAGGCGCGCATCGGCAGCTGGGATACATGCGAGCAGAACAATCTGCTCTTCATCTGGCACGATCCCCAGGGCAACGCACCTCCACCCGAGGTGGCGATCCCGCGCATCGAGGCATGCTACTCGGAGCAATGGTCCGCGTGGGCAATCGACAAGATGGTGATTCAAACGAATTGCCGGGAATTGGTCGACAACATCTCCGATATGGCTCACTTCGATACCGTGCACGGTGCGCCGATCGACTACTTCGCCAATCTGTTCGAGGGCCACAAGGCCACGCAAGTGCTGGTCGGCCGCAGCGCCCGACTCTCCGCCGGAGATTGCCTGACCGCGCTATCCACCTATTTCGGCCCGGCGTACCACATTACGGAAATGCGTGGCCAGATGGACGGTCAGCCGATCCATTCGATTCTGCTCAACTGCCATGTGCCCATCGACATGAACAGTTTCGAACTGCGCTATGGCGTATTGGTAAAGAAGGTTCCCGGCCTTTCCGACGAGCAGAATGAGGCGATTGCGCAAGCCTATGTGGAACAGGCGCGCAATGCCTTTTACGAGGATGTGGTGATCTGGGATTCCAAGATCCGCACCGACAATCCGCTTTTATGCGAGGGAGATGGGCCCATCTACCAGATGCGKGACTGGTATAGCCAGTTCTATGTAGACGCGGAGGAGGTACGGCCAGCCAGTGTCGGGCGCAAGGTGATCGAGATGAACATAGCGGGAATTGATGCGCCAAAGCTGCATCATGTATTTGAGGGGTAGGAAGAAGGGAGTGCTGCCGCCTCCGGTCCGGAGGCGGCAGCAGAGTTCTTGACGCCGGGCGTCGCACAGAGGCATGTTGCGTACGCCGATGACTTAAGATGCCGTTTCTAACCTTTCAGAAGGTACTGTCACGCTGCGGCGCATCGGCCGCAGGCGACATCCGAGCGCAGGCAGGTCAGCACTACAGTCGCTGCGAGCCTATGAAGGCCTCTCTCGGGATTCTCCTTTGCAGCGACTGGTGTGGAGCGGCGCACGACTCTATGCAGAGTCTTTGGCGCCGCGCTCACGTTGCCGCTACTTCCCGTCTCCGACGTTCACCCGCTTCGTGGAGAAGATGCCGCCGATCAGCAGATCCCCATCCTCGAGCAATGCGGTAATGCCGCCCCAGGCGTTCCATTTGCGGCTGTCGTCCGGGAACGGCCAGCGGGCCTTGATGGCGCCGGTATCCCAGTCAAGGCCTACATACTCGTAGTTGCCGTTTTCCTTGTTGGCGAGGTAGATCATGTTGCTCTTGGCGGAAATGACAGGGACCATCACATCCGTATTGTCGATTTCCTTGTTGACCCAGGCCTTCTCGAATGACTTCGTCCGAGTGTTCCAGTTGAACTTGGCTACCCCACGCGGGGCGGGCCGGGTCAGGCCGGGCGTTATCGCGTTGCCCCATATATCTGGCGCGGGCTTCGGGTAGGAGTTATTCAGCAGGGCGACGCCATAGCCCAGCACCTCCGGCGACGGCTCGACCGTGGCCTTGGATATTTCCAGTGGAATCTGATCAGCGATGCGTGCGGACTTGGTGCCCGGCTTCTGCTTGAATCCGGGCGGAATCCGGTCGCGCCAGAAGGCCACGAGGTTGGCTCCCTTTTCATCACCGTCGGCAATCACAACCAGCTTGTCGGGGTCGTTGCCGAAGCCCATCAGCGTCGGCGTGGTGCCGGATCCGCCAGAAGTCGTCAGAGCGCCGGCAGCGACGGCCTGCGCCCTGCTCATGGTGTTGTAGTCGGACTGCCAGCCACCATCGGCTTCATCATAGGACAGCTTGTTGCCAGTCCAGACGATCTTCAGCATGCGCTTGGAGGTGACCACATAGATGCCGCTATTCTCGTCGATGCAGATGCTGTTTTCGATCGCCTCGCCCGGCAGCAGCATCGTGCTCTTGAGATTGAGGTCGCGGTCCAGCAGGAGCACTGCGCCATGCGCCGCGGCAACGACATCGCCAGCATAGGTCATGCCCATGCCGATGATGGCAGATTTGCGCATGTCCTCAGGCAATGCCTCCGAGAAGTCCCGGAATTTGACGACGCGCAGTGGCTTCTTCGGATCATTGTCGTCGGTGGACTTGAGGATCTTCAGGCCACCAAAGGCCGCATAGTGAACGCCATCCTTGTCAATCATGTTGTAGGCGCCGTTGGCCAGCGACTGGCGCTTGAAGCCCAGTTCCTCCATCTTCCCCGACAGTGCCAGCAGCTTGGCGTCATCATTCGCGCGCCGAGCGGCATCGACTTCCTCCAGTGCCGCCCGGATCTTCTCGCGATTGGCATTCGTGGCCAGTTTCTCCATTCCAGGGTAGGGCAGGAGTGAGACCAGGTCATAGGCCTCACCGGTCGCGTCGATCTTGCTGATGCCCTCGACGCCGGCAGCGAAGATGATCGTCTTGTCGCCGATCTTCTTCACTGTGGGATTCGAGGTAAAGACGGTTGGAACGGACTTCACATCATCTGTCGACAGCCTGCGGCCCTTGGTTGGGCCGGCATGCGGGACGGAATCGGTCGCGGCCGGATTGTCGTGCGAAATGGGATAGACGCTGTCGGTCAGCCAGGGGTTGCGGYCCGGGAAGGTGGCGTTCTCTTGCTGGGCGGCTTGCGCGCACGTAAGGCTTGCTGTCGCAAGCGCGACCGCGGTCGACGCGAAGAGCAATGCTCTCATTGGGTAACTCCGTGGATAAGTATGGCTGTGATTGTGAGGTGAGGCTGACGAATTGAGGTTGTTCGGCGGAGCCATTCAATCGGCGGAATGCACGATGCGCTCACGCGGGCGTGCCGCCCGGCGGCTTGCTGTGGCCAACAACGCTAATGTGAAGGTGGCGGGGACATCTGGGCGCAGCATCTTGCCGGCATTGCGGCACGGATCTGACCAGGCCCGTCGGCATGGAACGTACACTATGGGACGCTGCGGCGATTCAGGAGGGCAACCGCGGCAACCCCAATGCTCTGCCGGCAGGTGTCGTCGCAAGACGCCTGCATGATAGCCGCGCCATTGGTTTCTGTGCCGGCCAGGTGTCCGTCGTGTCTGATCGCGCTCTCCGGATCAAAGCCAGGCCGGGCAGACGGCAGGCCCTCAGCAAACGCAAGACCCAGGGCCACGGCCGCACCGGCCCCAAACAGACTACCCGCCCGCAACCATGCTCTCATCGCTGTCTCCTCTTGCTACTGCCCACCACGGGCAGATGCCGATTCCTGTTGTACCGTTAGGGCCGGTCTCTTGATCGAAGCATATTTGTGGAATCTGGCGTCAGCATCGTCCAATCGGACTACACACATATGTGCGTCATAGGTGGCTTTGAGGAGGCTCTGCAAAGCCGTTCAGCCAACCGCGGCTCGGAAGTGTTTTTTTGTGGCAGCAAGAGGAGGGTTAGCCCGGATTGCGTATAGATCCCGCGGGGGTAAACGTTCCAGCTTCCCTCTGGTCGTTAAGCTCTGGGCAACGTCGGACTTCACGGTTTCCAGCCCGTCTCAATCTGCTTATGGGCGGGGATTGCCTCCGCCGATTTTCTCTGCCGCGATCTGATTCGCGGCGATGTAGCCAAAGGTCATCGCCGGCCCGATAGTCGAACCTGGTCCGGGATAGGTTTTTCCCATGACCGCGGCCGAGGTATTCCCGATCGCATAGCATCCCTCGATTACGCTGCCATCGGGACGGAGGACGCGGGCGCAGGCGTCAGTGCTCAATCCGCCCTTGGTGCCGATCTCGCCGGGATCGATCCGCAGCGCGTAGAAAGGGGCGCGGTCGATTGGGCCCAGGCACGGGTTCGGCTTGGAGGAGATGTCGCCATAGTAGCGGTCGAAGATATTGCTTCCCTTGCCGAATTCGAGGTCGGTACCATCTGACGCATAGGCGTTCATTTGCGCGACAGTCGTGGCAAGGCCGCGTGGATCGACGCCGATTTTTGTGGCCAGTTCGGCCAGCGTTCCGGCGCGATAGATGACATGGTCCAGCCAGCCATGCGGAATCCGGGAGTCAGGCTGTATGCTGCCGGGAAGCAGCACGCCGCACGGATAGCGTTTTCTATACTCTGYATCGAACACGAGCCATGCCGGCACATTCGCATTTGTTTGCGCGTGGTCGGCATACATGGCGTGGATGATGTCCGGGTACGGCGCTGCTTCGTTGACGAAGCGTCGACCGAGCCGATTGACCAGCACGCATCGCGGCAATGAGCGCTCCACGAAAAGCCCGCGTTGTTTTTCCTCCCCGGGAACCCGTACCGTCGGCACACCCCATGTGTATCCCATCAGCGAAACGTTCGCGCCGAGCTTGAGACCAGCCCGAATTCCATCTCCGGTATTGATGGGCGGGGCGGCTGTCCATTCGGCTTGCGTGGGCTTCGGCAGGTATTGGTCGCGCATTTCCTGGCTGGATTCGAAGCCTCCGCAGGCGAGCACCACCGCGCATCGCGCGCGTACGTTGTACTCGCGTCCCCGTCGCTCCACCGCCACGCCGGTCACGCGGGCATCGTGCGCGTGGAGCGTGCGCATCGGGGTGTCGAGCCACAGCGGTATGGACCGATGCGCGAGTGCCGCGCGCAGGCTCGCGACCAGGGCGTTGCCAAGCGTGAGCCGGCGGTCCCGGTGCGTTCGACAGCGCCAGCGCAAATCCGTTGCGTACCGGAACGCGAGGCGTGCCAACAGGCCGAGCCAGCCGGACTCCTTCGCTACGATGGTGTGGGCTTCGATCTGCGTCAGCGAAATGCGCCCGCCGACCAGGGTGGCGGGCGATGGGGCGCGGAGTTCGTCAAATGCATCGCCGAGCCGGCGCGCGTCGAATGCCGCTGGCTCCATGGTGCGGTAACCCGGTTTTCCTCCCGTGCGGTCCGGATAGTAGTCGGGATAGCGGGGCACCGCGTGGAAATGCGTCTGCGCCTGCGTGGCGAGATATTGGACCATCTCCGGCCCGTTTTTGAGATAGGCATTGATTCTGTTCAGATCGAAATCTTCCCCTATGACATCCCGGAGATACGCCACCGCTTCCTCATAGGAGTCGTTGCCGCCTAGAGATTGGATCTGACCATTGCAAGGGATCCAGATTCCGCCGCCGGAAATAGCCGTCGTGCCCCCATAGTGCGGGCTTTTCTCGACGAGGAGCACGGTCAAGCCGAGATCGTATGCGCGCAGCGCGGCCGTCATCGCGCCTGCCCCGGAACCGACGACGACCACGTCGTACGATGTATTCCAATTCACGGCCGGATTGCTGTTGTTCATTGGCTTGCCTCCAACGTTAAGTGTTTTCCAGGCGACCTGTACCAGTCAGTGGTTAGGCGGGCCGAAGTACGCCGGTTCAGAGGTCAACAAGTTGCCCGTTTCCGAGCGCGGCAAAGCGCATCGGGTGCGGCCACTATGGCACATAAATACATAAATGAGTCAAAACAATGGCACAAAAAATATTCTTTGTGCAATACTGGGTGAAGGCGCCACGGCAATGCCGGGATCACACTGCGATCAAGAGCGCATCACTCCGCAAGAGGCAAGGTTCCGAATGAATAGACAACTTCGCTGGGGAGACGCCAGCCGAATAGACAGTCCCGAGCAAGGGCGCGTCCTGATTCTGAGGTCCACGCTCGACTGCATGGCCGAGATGGGTATCGAGGGTTTCACCGTGGATGATGTGGCCAAGCGCGCCAACATTTCACGCAGAACCCTTTACCGCTACTACAGCACCCGGAATGATCTGATCCAAGCCGCGATTGACGCGGAAAACGGCGTCTTTTTCGAGGAGATGCAGCGTAGCTTGTCGGGCTACGAGGGGGATTTCGAGGGGTATCTCGAAGAGTGCGTGTGTTTCGCCGTGAAGTACCGGCAACGCCTCGCCGGGCTTCGTCAGGACTACCTGGCCAGAAGCGTTACGGCGGAGGTGTTTCCCTACATCCTCGAGAACATCAAGCCCATGTGGCACAAGGTGCTGGCTGACCGCTACCGCGATTACGTAGAGAAGTCAGGCGCGACGCCCGCTTCGCTGGACGACATCATTGCGCTGGCTAGCCGCATCGGGCTTGCCTATAGCCTGGTTCCTGCGGACGAGGGTGCGATTCGCCGGCAGATGCGGATTCTCCGTGGCGTCCGGCATGGCACGTCTGCGTGATCTTGCGTGGCATTCCGCCGCGCATGACAGATCCGCATATGAACGAATGACACTCCCCAAAATCGGATGATCGATGCGGAGAGACAAATGACACGCCTTGCGCCGCCGTGCCGCCGGCATTTCTATCAAGACGCAATCACAGGAGCCAGTCAATGAGCCGCACATCGTATCGCCACCTGCTTGCACCCGGCCGAATCGGCACGATGACACTACGCAACCGCATCGTCGTCACCGCGATGGGTGCGAGCCTTGCGGAGCCAGATGGCCAATGCGGTGAGCGCATCGTCCGCTATCACGAATCGCAGGCCAAAGGGGGGGCGGGCCTGATCATCACCGGCGTTGCCGGCGTGGCTTGGCCGACCGGTGCCAATCAGGTGAACCAGATCGCCATTTCGGACGATCGCTTTCTTCCCGGCCTGACCGCGCTGACCGAAGCCGTCCACGCGCACGGCGCAAAGATCGCCGCGCAACTTCACCATGGAGGATTGGTCGGCGTGGAGGATATGCTTGCGGGGCGGCCGGTGTGGGCGCCCTCCCTGCCTGAACCTCCCACTGGCGATTTCACCGAGGCGTTCTTGCTCGAAGAGTTGGCCGAGGCGCCGTTCGGCCGCATCACCGGCGTGACGATTCAGGTCATGACGAAGGCCGACATCGACACGCTGATCGCGCAATTTGCCGCGGCTGCGAGCCGGGCGCGGCGGGCCGGCTTTGACGGCGTCGAGATCCATGGCGGGCACGGCTATCTCCTGTCGTCGTTCGTCTCGCCCACGACGAACCGGCGTACCGATGAATATGGAGGCCCGCTGGAAAATCGCGTCCGTCTCCTGGTCGAGGTGATTCGGGCCGTGCGTACGGCGGTTGGTCCCGATTTTCCTGTGTGGTGCAAACTCGACTCGCGCGAGGAAGGCATTCCGGGCGGCATCACGATTGACGAGGCGGTGCGCACCGCGCAGATCGTCGAGGAGGAGGGGGCCAACGCGATCACCGTGAGCGCCTATCATGACGCGGGCAAGCCAAAGTTGCATTCGGCATCGCATACCCCGCATGAGCCCGGGCTCAATCTTCCGTTTGCGGCGCGGATCAAGGCCGCGGTCAGCATTCCGATCATCGCATCGGGCCGGATCGAGCCCGCGCTCGGCGACGAAAGGATTGCCGATGGCTCGATCGATTTCGTCTCAATGGGGAGGAAGTTGCTAGCCGACCCGTATCTGCCGCGAAAGCTCACCGAAGGGCGGCCCAATGACGTGCTGCCCTGCATCTATTGCTACACATGCATTAGCGCAATCTACGTTGGCAAGCCGCTGCGCTGCGCGGTCAACCCCGAAATCGGTTTCGAGTATTTGCATCGTCAATTACCGAAGAGTGGCAAGCGAGTCGTGGTTATCGGCGGAGGCCCCGGTGGCATGGAGTCGGCGCGCCGGCTACGGGCGGACGGGCATCAAGTAACGTTGCTGGAGCAGGCCAACCAACTGGGCGGCACGCTGCGCATTGCCGCGCTCGCCTATGAGGCCAACGAGCCACTGCTCGACTGGCTCAGGCACCAGGTTGAATCGTCACAAATCGACGTGCGCCTGCGCACACGAGCGACGCCCGAGCTGCTGCGCACGCTATCCCCGGACGTCGTTGTCGTTGCAACCGGCGCGGTGCGCGGATTGCCGCCGATACCAGGAAACGACCTGCCGCACGTCATGAGCGGGGACGACATGCGCCGCCTGATGCTCGGTGAAGGCTCACAGGAACTGGCGCGCAAGGTCGGGTGGGCGACACGCATGGCATCAAAAATCGGTGCGGCGAGCGGCCTGACCTCGAATCTCGATTTCGTTCGCCAGGCGACCCGGCAATGGATGCCGTTGGGCAAGCACGTCGTGATCATCGGTGGCGAACTGGTCGGTCTCGAACTGGCCGAGTTCCTGTCCGAGCGCGGACGATTGGTGACAGTCGTCGATGAGGCGCCGCGGTTCGGCGCGGGACTGACGATAGTCCGCCGGATGCGGCTGCTTGCGGAGCTTAAGGAGCACGGCCTTGGTCTCTTTCCGGGGGCCTCGGACATCCGGATCGAACCTGACAGGGTTTGCTTCACCGACCAGGCAGGCAATGCGCAGGCGGTCGATGCGAATAGCGTCATCGTGGCCAAAGGTGCGGCAGGTGACTTGACGCTTGCCAGGCAGTTGGAGACCGAAGGCTTTAAGGTCCATGAAGTTGGCGATTGCACCGGCATCGGCTATATCGAAGGTGCTATGCGCGGTGCGGCGAGAGCGGCGAAGGAAATCTCGCAAATATGACTCCCCGCCTCAGGGAGGTGCCCCGGCCGGGCGCGGTTTCCCGGCGACCAGCCAGTGGATCGGCCGGTCGCCGGCGTTGCCGCCCTTGAATGCTGGATGCTGATTTACCGAGACGGACCCGACGCACCCACCGGTCGGCGACGCTGAGGGGCTTACCACCCTCCCGCACGGAGGTCCATCATGAATATCGCCATTCGCGGGATTCCCCTTAGTCCGCTCAGACGAAGCGGCTTGCCGGACCGGTGACTAACATCCAGTCAGAAGCCAAAAAAACGGTCGGGAGACAGCGATGAAGCGGACTCGGTGGTTGTGGGCGACGGGACTGGTCGCCGCGGGTGTGGTGGCCGGAGTGTTGCTGACCCTGGCAACGGGCGCCGCCACCGCGCTTGCCGGCCACGGTGGCGACGACGATGCCGGCACCGGCATCGTCGTTTCCGCCAACGCGGCGCGAGAGTGGCCTGTCTGCGACGATGATTGCCTGCGTAGCCGCGGCGCGGCGGTGCTGATGGAGCTCAGCCAGCGGCCGTTACGCTGACGCCGTCTGGTTTGTCTCGATTCTCTCCTTTCCGCCTTCGCCTTTTTCTTTGGTTCATCCGACTTTCGTGTGGGTCGATTCATTGCTGGGCTAATTCCAGCACTGCCGTAGCTCCCCCTCACCCGCGCATGGCGGGTGAGGTTGGGGGAGTGGGCAGGCCTGCGCAAGAGTGAGGCGCATCGCGTTGAGCGAGCGCTCGCCATCTCCCCGGGCTTGCTCTCCCATTTCATGGGAGAGGGGAGCAACCCAGCGTTTTACTTCTGGCCACTCGCACCCACATGCAGTACCCACGCGAACGTCCGAAGCCCTTCTTCTTTTTCCTCTTTTCACACACAGAACGAACACCATGACTACTACYATCATCACCGGCTCGGCCTCCGGCATGGGCGCGGCCGTACGCCGGCGCCTGCTGGCCGACGGCGAAAGGGTCATCGGCATCGACCTGCGCGATGCCGAGATCCACGCCGACCTCTCCACCCGGCACGGCCGGGAGGCCGCTATCGATGGCGCGCTGTCGCAGTCCGGCGGCAGGATCGACAAGCTGATCTGTTGCGCTGGTTTGGGCCCGCATGTCGATCCTGCGACGCTGGTTGCTTCGGTCAACTACTTCGGCGTGGTAACCCTGCTGGACGGCTTGTTCGAGGCATTGCGGCAAGGCAAGGCGCCGTGCGCCGTGGTGGTGTCGTCCAATTCGGCCACGCTGCAGTCCTGGGCAGGCAGCCCGCTGCGCGACGCCTACCTGGCGGGCGATGAGGACGGCGTGCACGCCCTGGTGCGCGCGGCGCAGGAGGCGGGTGGTGAGCAGGCCGCCCAGGCGGGCTATCTGGCGTATGCAAGCGCGAAGAACGCCGTCGCGGCAGCGGCACGGCAACGTGCCGCCAGCTGGGGGCGGGCCGGGGTGCGCCTGAATGTGGTGGCGCCCGGCGCGGTGGAAACGCCTATGCTGCAGGCTGGCCTGCGGGATCCGCGCTATGGCGATGCCATCCGCGACTTTCTGCCTCCCCTTGGGCGGCGCGCGCAGCCCGATGAGGTAGCCGCGCTGATCGCGTTCCTGTGCCGCCCCGAGGCAGCATATCTGCACGGCAATGTCGTTTTCATCGACGGTGGCGTCGACGCTGCGCAAAGGCCGCTGGCGTTCTGATCCGCACGGTCGCGCCGGGCCGGCATCCAAATTGTGGGGGGCGGCCCGGCCGGATTTCGGAAAAGTCAGTCGAGTTGGCGGGTGGCACAGCTTATCCGCGGCGTGATGACGGCGCACTCGGCAAGCCGAAGTCAATCATCGCACTGCAGACAACAAAAATTCCACCGCCTTGTCATGGGCCTCCGGCGCGCCGGCACAATTTATCTTGTCATCCCCGCCTTGCTTTTCACTGTAGCGCTGAATGGTAGCGTGCAGGTAGGGCCCGCTGCGCCCGCATTCGCAAGGGGCATCCCAGCCGCTCAAGGTAACTTCGTCGCCGGTGATCAAGCCTCCCCAGTAGGAATCGGGCAGCAGATCCACAAAGGCGAATCGGCCCGTGTGAGTACCTTCTCGCGGAAACGGATGGCCGTTCTCGGGGTCGAGGACAAAAGGTACCAACACCGGTGGCACATGAAAGTGCCCTTGGCTGCAGCGAGGAAGGCTTACCATCAGCTCGCTCATGCCGTAGAACTCGAATACCCGGTCGAAGCCCAGAAATTCGAATATTCTCTCGCGATAGTTGTCCGCCAGCGCGCGCCCTTTGTTGCCGCCGCCACTCATCAGCACGCTGCCGGCGCCAAAGGCGTTGCGCGTACCATTGGCCAGAGCTTCCTCGGCCCATTCGTACAGGATTGGCCATACCGCGAACAGGCAAATATCCTGCTTCCCGAATCGCTGGACTGCCGTTTCCAGGAACCGCTTCATCTGTTCCGGGCGCTGCCGTTCCCGTGCGGCGAACTCCTCACGGCGGGACAGCAGCGCTGGCGATATCTCCAGCGTACCCTGTTCGCCCCGCGCTTCGGCGGCACGCAAGCGACCTGCCAGGGAGGCGATATCAGCACTGAAATAATCATCCGGATAGAGAAACAGCGCATTCTCATCGCCTCCAGCCCACCGCCTGACCATCTCTTCCACGCCCCGGTACGTTGCGCCGGCGCCGAAGCGGTAGCCCGGTTGCACCATTGGCATTCGTGCGCGCAGCAGGTCTGGCCCGCTGCCGGCGCCGTGCCAGTCACGCACGCAGTGCGCGGTGAGCGTATTCGATATTGCCCACTCTCTCGCAGTGCGCGGCATGAACGATAGCTTGCCGCTCGTGCCAAACGTATGCAGTATCCGCAATTCGCTGGCGTCATCAAGCCGTTTCACCCATGCATCAATGGTATTGATGTCTTGGGTATCCAGTTTGCTGAGATCCTGTCTTGTCAATCCGTTCAGCCAACGCGTCAGGCGATCGAACTGACCCCGCTCCAGTAGCGACAGCGGGTAGGATTTGTAGGTTGTGTGGGGAAAGAGCAGGGGCACTACATCATTCAACCGTTCGATCTTCTCTATGCCCTGTTCGTCCGCCAGCCTTCTGAGCACTGGTATCTCATCGCGCATGGTGTCAAACCTCCGCTGCACGCCACGCAGGTGAACCTGTTCGAGTTGTTCTCGCGACAGGCGAAATCCTTCGTCGTAGCGAGCGTTGACATAGCTCGATGCGTCATCGAGTAACTGTTCATGGATACGGGACATCGAACTGCTCCTTGAAGATCACGATCAATGCGACGCGCCTGCGGCCAGCGCTTCCAGGGCGTTGCCATCCGAGGTTTGCTCCACAATCCACTTGCACATCCGCCGTACCGGCTCGATGCCGTCCTGTGGAATTGCCGCATCCTCGAAAAGCGCCGCGGCGCCGAGCGAAACGAGACGTTGTCCACCTTGGTACGCGAGCCGGTCGCGCAGGCTATCCTTAAGCGATTCCGGGTAGAGGCCGATCGTCTGGGTATAGGCGCTGACGGACATCACTGCGGTATCCATGGAATCGATCGGCACGATATTGGCGACCCGGCAGGCGAGCTGCCGGGCGAAATCCACAGGGGTGTCGTTTTGCGAAACAAGGATTGCGCCCTCATTGGATCTACCCCCGTACACCCGGTATTCGTCACCGGCAAGCCGCAGCCCGTCGATTTCATCCTTGAGCTCGCGACTGAAGGATTTGTGAGGTGTACTMAATGTGGTCGGCAGCTTCTGCAAGGCATCGAAGGTCAGCTTGCCCAATTGATTGGCATGTTCAAGACCGGCCTCGTCAGTGCCGCACGCCACATAGACAACCCTCGCGTTTACGCAGCCTTCCTGGTTCATCACGCCGATGTCGAGTGCGAGCCTGCGTGCGACCGAGCGCATGGTATCTGCATCTGCAAAGGCTTCCGGGCCAATGATGGTGGCGCTGTGTTTCGGGTCAAGGGTGATCAGATCCAAGCCTGGCTGCAAGTATTGGGTGATGTGCCGGATGCTGGCGAAGCCACCCCAGGCGACGACCTTTTCCACCAGGCGCGGGTCATAGATATGTCTTTCGATGGACTCGTCGCCACCTTTCCAATACACCACGCTCAGGTGCCTTGTCAGAGGGTGGTCAGGGTCCAGTTCGAGCATGGTGCGGGCGATGGCTGTAGCGGTAAGCGGGTCGTTCGAGGGCGTCTTGATGATGGCATCCGAGCGTGTAAAGGCGTTGCGGATAACCGTACCAACGCCCACCATCGGCACATTTCCTGCAATGACATGGACGCAGCGAGCACCGAAGGCGCGAATGCGGCTGGGTTTTCCCGTATGCACACGGGAGGGCTGCTCGACCCATTTTTCAAGATAGTCAATGCCTACCAGGCGTTCCGCCGTTTCGCGCACAACGGCGGGCGAGAACATCTCCGGTATTGCCTCATAGAGATGCCGCAGAATGGAATCGGAAATTCCCGATGTCTGGCAGGAGAGATCGTAGGCGGCCTGCAGGTGAGGGTTTTCCGAAAGGACCAGTTTCTTTCCCACTTGCGCCAGGAAGTCCACGATATCGTCGAAGGTCAACGCATAGAGGTCCGCCATCTTCGATGGCGCGTTTAGTGTGAGCCTGTCCAGATAATTCTTTAGATTCGGCGTGGAGAATGCGATATTTCCGCCGCGCCCGCCAAATTCCAGTGTGCAGTTGTCAATCAGTTCACCGCGGATAATGAATGGTATCTGTAGTGGGGATCGCATGGGCAACTCTCCTGCCGTCGAGGCATTAGGAAGAAAGGAGAATAACTACTGGTATAGCGGGTGGGGCAATGCGGACGCTCGTGGGGCGCAAGACGCTGCCTCGACAATGGCTTGCGCGTCGTTGCGTGGTTCGCCTCCGCCATTGCCCGTCCAGGAGGGCAGGCGTCTTCGCATGCGTCCACGGAACGGTGGCGGGCCTCGCCTTACCCATGACGGGGTCGGCGAGACCGGGGTGGCGGGGATGCTCAGCGCAGACGGATATCCACTCGCTCGATGACGCCGCTAAACGGATAACCCGCGGTGTAATGTCCGGCCGGTGAGCCGGTATCCATGCCAACGTCAAAGGTCTCGTCAGCGGAGAAGAAGCCTGGCGTGGTGACCGGCAGATGGCCACTGCCTATCGCCTTGCCGTTCACCTGAAGCGTGCCGGTGCCGCCCTTGGCATAACCTGTTCCCTCGTAGGCGAAGTCAAACTGCAACACGTTCCTGCCCGGTTGTAGCGGCTTGCTGCCCGTAATCTCCATGCGCGCCGCATTGAACACTTTCTGCACGTAGACCGGCTTGCCCTCATCGTCAAGGTAAAGGGACCAGCCCGCGGTAGTGCCACCCATGGTGGCAATGACACCATGGGCGCCGCCCTTGGGAATATCCACCGTAGCCACGATGCTGTACGAGCGGTTCTTGATCGCTGGCGCTTCAGCCTCGGGGATGGCCACCGCTCCCGCGAAGTAGCTGAAC
>NZ_JBFTLX010000042.1:0-35203 GCF_056396665.1 Cupriavidus sp. 05T313
ATTTGCATGCGGCCTTGAAAACCTGCGCCGGCGGCGCGTCCTTGAAAACCTGCGCCGGCGGCGCGTCGAAACGCTGGCTGGTTCGAATCCGCTCGGTGGGCTCGCCGATGAGCTGCTCCAGGAGCGCTTTCCGGGAGGTCAGGGGCACCTTTCGGAGGTCTTGGCCGTCCCAATATGGAATATCGAAAAGGAAGTAGACGATGTTTTCATTGCGAGCCCCGTCCATAGCGTTCTGCAAAGCATTGAAGTCAGGGAGTCCGTCCTTGATGACCACGAGCTCTCCATCGAGCCAAGCGCTTGTGATGCCCAATTTTTCTACTTCGGCAGCGAGACTCTTCAGTTTATTGGTCCAGTCATGGCCGCCTCTCGTGAACAAGCGGACTCGTCCCTTGTCGATGCGCGCCATCATGCGATAGCCGTCGAACTTCGTCTCGACTATCCAGTCATCGCCTTTCGGCAGCGAGGTTGCTAAGGTGGCTAGCTGTGGCCCTAGCTTCGCGGGCAGGTCGGCTTTGGCAGCAAGCGACAAGTCGATTGTTGATACCGCGGTGGGCGGATTCGCGAAAGACGTTTTCGGCTCGCGCTGCTCGACCAGTCCTAGCGGTCTGTCGATGACGCTGTCAGGCAGCGCCTTGACGACGTCATACTCGGCGAGCGGCTTTGCCCACTCATCGCGCTTCTTGAATAGCATCCACGAGTCTTGCTTGTCTTCAGGCTTGGAGATGCGCACCAGCTCCCACAGGCCGGCGAGCTTTTCCCCGTGGAGCTGGAAGATGAGTTTTCCGTCTTTCATTCCCACGTGTGGGTCGCCTGTCGGCTCCCAGGTTCCACGGTCCCACACGAGAACCACGCCTGCGCCATACTGTTTTGGCGGAATGGTGCCCTCAAAGTTTGCATAGTCGAGGGGATGGTCTTCGACGTGGATGGCCATCCGTTTTTGCTGCGGGTCGAAGCTTGGACCCTTGGGAACAGCCCAACTCAGTAAGACTCCATCGAGCTCAAGGCGAAAGTCATAGTGGAGACGGCCTGCCCAGTGCTTTTGGATGACGAAAGAGAGGCCTTTGACCGGCGTCGAGTGGCCGGAAACCTGAGAAGCAGGCTCGGGCGTGACATTGAAGTCACGCTTCTGCTCATACTGGGAGAGCGGAGGGCGGATACGGTCAGCGGCCATGGCCCAGTCTACGGCGAGTCCGAGCGGGCCGCCAACCCAGGCAAAGAATGTAATCAGTGCGATACCGACCCACCACCGCCAGAACGACGACCTTGTCGGCCATCCTCGGCATCGGCGCTACGGAGTTGAACTAGCCCTTCATCCGGCGGTCCGCACCGGCGCAGGCGGAATTGTTCGACGTGCTCAGGTCGCGACAATAGATATTGCAGCACAACGGAAGCCACGTGCACCGCCACGAGTATCGACCGGTAGACGGGCGAATTAAAGGCGTCTGCGACTTTCTGCACTGATTGATTGGTGCAGGAAGTCGAAAGGCCGTTGTTGTGAGTTGCAATTTTGGAAATAATGTAGGATGCTGGAGTTACTATAGAAACGGAGAAAGACAATGGCGACATACAAACAACTGCTGGCGGAAAAAGAAAAGATTGAGGCTCAGCTCATCGAAGTACGTGCAACAGAGGTCGCTGGTGTTATCGAGCAGATTCAAGCCCTGATGGCGCAGTATGAGTTGACTGCCGATGACATCGCTCCAAAGCGTCGCCGTGGCCGTCCCGCGGCAGGCGCGGCAGCTAAGGCTCCGGCAAAATCCAAATCATCCTTGCCGCCTAAGTATCAAGACCCCAAGACGGGTGCAACTTGGACTGGCCGTGGCCGTGCGCCGGCTTGGCTCGGTAAGAATCGCGTCAAATTTCTGATTCCAGAAGCGTGAGCCCCACGCGGCAGTACGAACTGCTGCCGAATGCCTTACGCCGTATTGACTGAGAGGTCTGGACGCAAGAGAGCTCTTCGCTGGGACGAAGGGCTTTTTGCTTATACGACTTAGCCGTGCTGACTGGCGTCTCCGACATTTCGCGGCTTCCTGACCTTGGGCCGGCGTCGTTAGGCTTTGCAGCACCGCCTTTGTGAGCAACGGCATGTCCACTTTGGCCCGTAATGGGCCGGCAAAGAGAGAAGAAGGCGAGCCCACCAAGACGTATTCAGAACCTCTTGTGCTCACGCGGATGTCGTGCCTCATGTCAAGCCTGCAAAGCTCTACTACGTCAAGCCGTTTCATAGTCAAGCTCCAGTTCATCCGCGGCACGTCGCCCGACGATGTGAAGCGCTTCAATCTTGGTGCATGCGACTACGTGCTTTGTCATGGGAGAACCTGCGCGGACGCCACACACTCACACTGCTGTGAGGCGAAGCATGAGGCGTGCGTTGACTTCAATTCGGCCACAGCCCGTGCATACATCCAGTCCACCTCGTCTGAGGACCGTACAGTAAGAGCAAGACTTTTTAGTAGTCCGTCATGAAGCCCATAAAAGAGGCCATGCACGGCGACTGTCTGACCCCGTGCCCACGCGTCTTGTAGCACCGTCGTCAAGCAGAGGTTCCTGGCCTGTTCAAGAACGTTAAGCCGGCACGTGGCGTCGAATCTAACCTCTGGTGCTAGCGTCTGGAGCCACAAAGAGTGCTTCTCGACAACATCCCGAATGTGTCTCACCCAGTTGTCGGCAAGGCCAATGCGCATCCCATCGAGAGCGGCGCGTACACCGCCGCAGCCAGAATGCCCAACGACCGTGACATCCTGGACCTTGAGCATGTCGACCGCGTACTGCAATACTGAGAGACAGTTCAAATCCGAATGTGCGACGACATTCGCGATATTCCGATGCACGAACAGCTCTCCTGGCAGCAGGCCAACGAGCTCATTCGCGGGAACACGGCTGTCAGCGCAGCCAATCCAGAGCCACTGGGGCGCTTGCTGCCGCATGAGCGAATGAAAGAAGCCTGGGCGTCTATCTTCGACCTCGGCTGCCCATTGGCGATTGTTCTCTAGGAGGCTGTCCAGGTCCAGCTTCAGCCTTCCCTTGGYTGCGTGGTTCATCACTAAACCTTTCCAGTGTGGCATCGTCGCTGGGTAGCGGGGCGATACCGGAGATTGGTCACGGCTTTACTGTCGTCTAAACGTTGCGACCTGTAAATTCCGAAGGATGGAAGCCATTCATACGCTAGACGTATGGAACCGATAGCGGTCGCTGGCAATGAATCGTTACTTTGGGCAAAGACAGGGCGTTTGACGCGGTCGCCGAGAAGGGGGGATGTTGTGCATCAGGACTGATGCACGCGAGGGACCACCGCGCGACGTGCGCACACACTGGGCGATGACGAGCCTGCGCAACTCATGCGCGCCATTTCCTTGCGAGACGCGGAAAGTTGGAGCGTCAGCTGGTGCAACTGCTGGCTGTCGCAAAGGCCATGAACATGGAACAGCTGGCGGAGCGAACAGCTGGCGTCCCACCCGACACCGCCCCTCGGACTTCTGTGTTTCAGAAATCCCATCGCTCACGCCATCCAAAGGATTCTTCCCACACCTTTTGAGTGTCCGGAAAAGCTCGTCCGGAAGTTTCCGTGACTTTGCTTTGTATGTACATTCCGAATTGCGTATTGAATGCATACGTAATTCGGATGTACTGGAGGCATCCACAAGCAGGACCCCAAGGTGGTGCCTGTGACGAGCATTGCACCTGTTGGCCCTTGAAGGAACGACGCCACATACTCGCTGAGCGCCRTATCCCCCCACCACGTGCCCGGTGGAAGAATGCATCAATCGAGTTTGATGCCGGCGTCCAGAACTACTTTCTTCCACTTTCCTGCCTGGGTGCGCATCAGACTTTCTAATGCTTCCTGGCTGCCTCCTGCAGGCTCAAGGTCCATTTCAACAAGACGACGCTTAATCTCGGGGTCGGCCAGAATCTCGTTGATAGCCTTGTTCAGCTTGGCTGTGACTTCCTTGGGCGTTCCTGCTGGTGCGACCAGCGCCTGCCAAAAAATCATTTCGAAACCTGGCAAGCCGTTCTCAGACACGGTCGGGAGTTCCGGATATGCTGCTGCCCGCTTTGATGTCGTAATGGCTAGCGCTTTGAGCTTGCCGCCCTTCACAAGCGGCATCGCTTCAGGCGCCAGCGCCATCATGATTTGCACCTGCCCCGCCATCAGGTCCTGTAGCGCCGGGGCACCTCCCTTGTACGGAACATGAACAATGTTCGTGTTAGTCGCCTTTTTGTACAGTTCCATGCCGAGATGGCTCGGCGTGCCATTCCCAGCCGATGCGTAACCGTCGGAAGAGGGGCGACTCTTCAGGTAGCGAGCTAGGTCAGACATTGAGCTGACGGGCACGCTGGGATTGACCACCACCACGCTTGGAATCGAGGTGACCTGGATGATTGGCGCGAAATCCTTTGCCGGGTCGTAGCTCAGTTTGCTGTACAGGCTTGGATTGACAGATAAGCCAGTCATCGTCGCGAAAAGCAACGTGTACCCATCCGGTACCGACTTTGCCACCGCGCCTGCGGCGATAGCTTCGCTAGCGCCAGGACGATTGTCGACCACAACTGCCTGGCCGAGTTTGGTCGCAAGCTTCTGGCCAATCAGGCGGGCCACGCCGTCTGTAGAGCCCCCAGGCGGATAGGGAACCAGTACGCGGATTGGTTTGTTGGGATAGTCGGCGGCACTGGCGAAGGCCGGTGCGATGAGAAGCGATATTGCGGCAACTAGGGCAGTGGTAAGGCGCTTCATGGCGTCGTCTTTTCAGGGGAGTGTAAGCTAAGGGTGCGAGGTAAAGGCGGACTACGCGCTGTGGAGTTCGAGAACGGCATCGCCGTACCCAACTGTCTTGCCATCATCCACAAGCTGGTTCCCAGTCCTCCCGTCTGCCGGGGCGATGATGGCACTCAAGACCGAGTCAATTGTCAGGTAGCCCACATGGTCTCCCTGCCTGACTGCATCGGAAAATGCATCAGCAGCGAGCGGATGCACCCGACTGAATGCGCCAGTTGCGCTCGAAAGAATATCCTTGTGCTTCGTAAGCGAGGGCTTGATGAGCACATTCGTCTTCACGGGCTCCTCAACTGGATGCGCAGCTTGTCCGGCCGCCTCGGCGAAGCGCAGAGTCAAGGTTTGAGTGCCATCGCTATACGACAACTCGGAAGCCCCGGCTCGCTCCAGACCGGCGACCAGCGAGGCAATCTCTTCAGTCTTCATGGCTGCCTTCCTTTGAAGCTGCGTCCCAATGCGATATCAGCCTCTCGAGATAGTGGATGTCGGCGCCCCCGTTGCCAAAGGTTGGCTCGTCCATCAATTTGCGGTGCAATGGGGCGGTTGTTTGAATCCCGTCAACGTGCATCTCGTCAAGGGCGGCCCTCATCCGCGCGATGGCTTCTTCACGAGTGGCTCCATGCACCAGGAGTTTCGCAATGAGCGAGTCGTAATGCGGCGGCACGACATACCCAGGGTAAACATGTGACTCAACGCGAACACCTGGCCCGCCCGGGACAATCCAGTCGAGGATTTTTCCTGGGCACGGCGTGAATTTCCACGGATGCTCAGCGTTGATACGGCACTCGATGGCATGACCGGAAAAAGAGACATCGCTCTGCGTGATACCAAGCTTTTCACCCAGCGCAACGCGCAGCTGCTCGGCGACGATGTCAATGCCGGTGACGAGCTCGGTCACTGGATGCTCCACCTGAAGGCGGGTGTTCATCTCAATAAAGAAGAACTCGCCGTTCTCGTATAAGAACTCGAACGTGCCGGCGCCGCGGTATCCAATTTGCAAGCACGCTTGAGTACAGAGCTCTCCAATTCGTGCTATATCGCTTCGGTCGATTCCTGGCGCTGGAGACTCCTCAATCAGCTTCTGGTGCCTTCGCTGGGTAGAGCAGTCGCGCTCTCCTAGCCAGATGGCATTTCCATGTGTGTCAGCAAGAATTTGTATCTCGACATGGCGAGGCGTCTTGAGGTACCGCTCAAGGTACACGGTGGGATTTCCAAATGCGCGGCCAGCCTCCTCGCGCGTCATGGCCACAGCATTCAGGAGCTCAGCCGGGCTATCAACCACGCGCATACCTCTACCGCCACCACCGCCCGCCGCCTTGACAATAAGCGGGTAGCCGACTCGCTCTGCGAGGTCAACAATGCGGTCTGGTTCTTCTGACAGTGGACCATCTGAGCCCGGAACGCAGGGAACACCAGCTTTTGCCATGGCCTGCTTGGCGCTCACCTTGTCACCCATTAGCCGGATGGATTCAGAGGTCGGTCCCACAAAAACAAGCCCGGCGCTCTCGACTGCAGCAGCAAACGAGCCATTCTCGGAGAGGAAGCCATATCCAGGATGCACGGCTCCCGCGCCTGTTGCCTTCGCGGCGAGAAGAATCTCTTGGTGATTCAGGTAGCTCTTCGACGATGGAGCAGGGCCGATGCATATCGCTTTGTCCGCCAATGCGACATGTCGAAGCGTGGCATCCGCCTCGGAGTGAGCCGCTACCGTCTTGAGTCCGAGTTTGCGACAAGCACGCTGAATTCTCAGTGCAATTTCACCACGGTTCGCTATGAGGACAGTATCAAACATGGGCTGCCTCCAGGTCCTCGATGACGAAAAGCGGTGTGTCGGCAGAGACCGCCGCGCCGTCGGCGACGAGAATCTCCGCAATCCGTCCTGCACGGTCGGATTCAATCKGGTTGAGCAGCTTCATTGCTTCCACGATTGCCAAGGTTTGGCCTTCCTCGACGGTGTCACCAACCGACACGAACGAGGGTTGGTTTGGGGCAGGAGAGCGATAGAAGGTGCCAATCATCCCCGCAATTACACTATTTCGAGTGGCCGTCGCGGTGGGGGCCTCGGCGACGGCGGCCTCTTCCGCCAACGCAGGCGCCCGCTCCGTCACAAGTTGTTCGGACGTCTCAGCGGTGGGGCTAGGGCGTGATGAGCGCCTCTTCAGCTTCACCTGTCGCTGCCCGTCGCCATATTCGATTTCGCTGAGCGCCGTTGAGCTTTCAAGGACGTCGAGCAGCGTTTGCACGAACTTCAGGTCCATGTGTTCCTCAGCTGAATGACTTAACCACGATGCCCGCGCCCTCGAGCGTGCTACGGACTTTCGCCGCCATCTGGATGGCACCGGGCGTGTCGCTATGGACGCAGATGGTGTCAATCTGGACGGGGAGAAGCTTCCCGGAAGTAGTTTCAATGGCGCCGGCCCGGACCATCCGCAGCATGCGGGCTGCCGCTTCGTCGCCGTCGTGTAGCACTGCGCCGGGCACGGAGCGATGTACCAGGTTCCCTTCCTCGGTATATGCACGGTCGGCGAAGACCTCGCGCCGCACAGCCAACCCCATCTCGGAAGCCACACGCTCCATAGCAGCGCCAGCGAAAGTCATGCAGGTAAGGCTCGGGTCGACCGCCTTGATTGCACGTGCAATGGCTTTTGCGACGGCTTCGTCAGCCTGCGTCAGGTTTCCGAGTGCACCGTGTGCCTTGACGTAGGTAATGGGGTGGTCAGCATATCGCGACAGCGCTTGCGCCGCGCCAATCTGATACGCAACCAGACGTTCAATTTCGCCGTGCGTGAAAGGAATGACGCGACGACCGAAGCCCCACAGGTCGGGGAAGCCAGGATGGGCACCCACGGCGACGCCACGAGCCTTTGCCAGCGCGAAAGTCTTCGCCATGATTTCCGGGTCGCCCGCGTGCAATCCACAAGCGACATTGGCCGAGGTGACAATCTCGAGGATGGCAGCATCATCGCCCATCCGGTAGGCGCCGAAACCCTCACCCATATCGGAATTGAGGTCTACTTCGATGGCTCTATTTTGTGTGCTCATGATTCTCGGTTCCTTGTTGAGGTTTGGGAGGCGGCTAGCTAGGCGCGCCCAGACATCATTGCCAGGGTGTCCCTGATGCGTAGTTCTTCGTCGCGTCTCGTTTGAAGTGCGGCTACGGCGGTATCAATGTCTGTGAGTTCGAATCGAATTCCGCAACCGATAGGAGCTTGCGATAGCTTCCACAAGTCGGCTTCAATCACAGTGGCAATCTTCGGGTAGCCGCCGCACGTATTGGCTTCTGCAAGCTGGACGATGGCTTGACCCGATGGGGGGACCTGAATGGTCCCCGCGACGATGCCATGAGAGAGCAGTTCGACGTGTTGCGATTGATTCAGCATCGGTCCGTTGAGTCGATATCCAACACGATTTGCGTCTGGTGTCACCTTGAACTCATCTCGCAGGAAGGCCGTCTGCGACTCGGGCGTGAACCGCTCGAATTCAGCTGCAGGGAGTACACGGACGGAGATGCAGTTTGTGCTCAGTTCATCCCAATATTCGAGCAAGCCCTTAGGAACCACGCCGAGCCCGACCTTCCAAGGACGGTCCGAAGCCGATTGCTCAGTGCCCACCTCCAGGCGGTCCCCGCGCATCAAGCCGCGACCCGAAGCACCACCAAAGGCGCCTTTCAGGTCAGTTGACTTCGAGCCCATGATTGGTTTGACGTTCATGCCGCCACCAATAGTCAAATAGGCTCGGGTCCCGCGCCGGGGGCGCTCGATGACGAGGGTCTGCCCCGCCGAAGCTGTTCGACCCCACCATAGCGCGAGGCGCTGTTCATCCAGGCTCGCCTTGGCGTCAGCGCCTGTCACGGCAAAACGTGTATCCTCGTGGAACTTGACGCGAAATGGGAACAGGTTGATTTCGATGCCCGCTTCCCCACGGTCATTTCCTACCAGCGCGTTACCGATTGATAGGGCGAAAGGGTCCATGGCGCCGCTGCGGCTGACGCCGTAACTCATGCATCCGTAGCGTCCCAGGTCCTGCACTACGTTTGGAGCGCCGTTCGAAAGAATCTCTATCACGCCGCAATCTCCTTGATGCCGAACCTGACCGTGTCCCCGGGCGCGAGTAAGCACGGACTGTCCTTGGTTGCGTCAAACATCTCTCGGTCGGCGATGCCGATGAGGTGCCAGCCTGACGGCGCTGTGCATGGCATGACGCCGGCCTGGCTGCCGCCCACAATCACTGAGCCCTTCTGGACCTTCATGCGTGGCGAGCTTCGACGCGGCACTGAAAGCTCTTCAGGAAGTCCCGTCATGTATGCGAATCCGGGCATTGAGCCAACGCACGCAACGGYGTAGACCGCTGAGCTATGCCGAAGGACATACTCGTCTATGGTGAGTGCCGCGCCTTCTGCGAGGTCCTTTAAGTCCTCGCCATACTCGCCGCCGTAGGTGACGGAGATGTCGAAATGCCTGCCGGAGCGGTGCGTTGGCGTTGCGGACTCCCATAGCTGGCGCATCAGCGCTTCCGCTTTACGTGGGTGAAGCTGGAGCGGGTCGAATGTCAGGAGGAGGTTATTGACGCCGAGTACCACCTCATGAGGCGTAGCCTTCCCTAAGCGCTGACGCAGCTTGCTGGCCAGTGAAAGCAGGAGTGACTGGATGTCTTTGTCGAAAGCGCCGGTGGACGCGTCGAGCAGGAGCGCGCCGGAGCCTGCGGCGTGAATGCGGGCAGCGATGGTGTTGTCGGGCTCTGCCAGTTCCAGTGTGAGCGTCATGCTTGAAAGATACCGATTGCGATTCAGGGTCCGGCCGCGCAGTGACGCAGCGGCCGGGACTGGTCAGTGTTCCAGCGGCTTGTGAGCCGTCTCCTTGGCTGCAAGGAGGCTGGCCAAAGTGACCAGCAGGCCGGCTCCGATGTAGAGCGAGAGGGTGGTGGACGACTGATATGTCTTGTAGAGGCTGGCGAAGACGAGGGGCGCAAATCCCCCGCCGATGATGCCGCCCAGCGTCGCTGCCAGCGATGCTCCCGCATACCGGACACGCGTCGGGAACTGTTCCGTCACAAAGGCAGCTTGTGGACCGTACATCATGGCCTGGAACAACATGCCAACTACGACTGCGATACAGATGTTCGCCGGGTCGAGGGTGTTCATCAGCGGAAAATATGCAAACGCCCAGCCAATCGACAACACGGCGCCCGCCCCATACACAATTCTCCGGCCGAGCTTGTCGCTGAGCGCGCCGAAGAGTGGCACCGAAACTGCATGGAGAGCAGCGCCGAGCATGGTTGCGGTCAGTGCCAGAGAGCGAGGCAGATTGAGCACCGTCGTCACGTAAGTGAGCGTGAAAACCACGAGCAGGCCGTAGACAATGTCGGAGCCGATTCTCACGCCACCCGCAATCAGCAGACGCCGCCCGTAGCTGTGGAGGACTTCCTTCAGCGGCATTTTGGCTTTGCTATGGCCCCGCTCGAGCTGCTCGAACATCGGCGTCTCGTCCACGCCGCGGCGCAGCCACAGACCGAATGCAACGAGGAAAACACTTGAAAGGAAAGGAATCCGCCAACCCCAAGCGTGGAACGCTTCGGTGGGAAGGAAGTAGGTGAAGAAGGTAATGAAGCCCGCACCTAGCAACGTGCCACAGGCAGGGCCAACCTGGGCGAAAGATGCATTGCACCCACGTTGTTCCTGGCTGCCATGCTCCATCGAAAGCAGCACGGCGCCCGCCCATTCGCCGCCAATCGACACGCCCTGGAGGAAACGAAGCGCGACCAGCAGGATGGGACTCCAAGTGCCCCAGACTTCATAGGTGGGCAACATGCCCATGAGGCCGGTCGACGCACCCATCAGCACCAACGTGGCGACCAGGACGAAGCGTCGGCCGAGCTTGTCACCGAGGTGGCCGAAGACAATGCCGCCGAAAGGCCGTGACAGGTATCCGACGGCGTAGGTCGAGAAGGCCAGGATGGTTCCAGACAACGGGTCCACCGACGGAAAGAACACGCTGTTGAAGACGAGTGCCGCCATGAGGTTGTAGACCGTGAAGTCGTACCATTCCAGGGTCGTACCAATTGAACTCGCGGCAGCGAGGCGCCGCATCTTTTGACGCGGGGCCGCAACATGGGCTGACTCGCCTGTTGGCGAAAAAATCGTTGCGTTGTCCATTACTTCAACTCCTCGCGAGACAGCTTCCACGTCAGCTGATAGCGGGCTGCATCGGCTGGCGAACAGGGAAGGGCTTCGATGGCATGGCGCAAAGCAGCTTCGTTCGAAGCGGAGTTGCTGCTTTCGATGATGTAGAGCGGACGCATCTTGCGCGTCGCAAGGTCCTCAAGGGGGAGCGGGCGGCTGAGCTCGTCATTCGGGCTGATGAGGTATGAGCGGACGAAAGCACTGTCTTCCGCAAGGAGGGCCCCCACGTTTTTGCACTTCCCTTCCACGTCAGGAGTGGGGGCATTCAACGGGAGCACTGCGACCCAACCTCCACTGCCTTGACCGACGTCTGCGGAAACGTCGCCAATCCGGCGCGTTGGGAGGAGCATTTTCGGCAGTATTTTCATGGACCAGGGAGTCTGGTTCTTGAATGCATGGGAATATGCCGGTGAAGCAAATACTGAAATCGATTCCGCCCAATACAGGCCCAGATATTTCGGGCGACCAGTTACCGAAATATAACGAGCCGCCGAGATAACCCCTTCCATCCGGACTCGCTCTTCAATATGTTCTCTGTCATACCAGGCGTTAAAATCTATTTCATCATCGGGGCTAATATCCGATGCGACAAAAAGAATGCCAAATTTATTCTCTGCCATTTCCTCACCTCGCTCGTTTTGCTAATTTGAATGCTACTAAGACGGCGTAGTGAGGCACAAACGGGAATTTTTTCGACTACCTAATAGACTTTCTTTCGACCCTTAAGGGTTGATGCACCAGAGCGGTCGAAAAGAGGGCGTTTTTGGTGCATCGAGTGCCTTCTGGAGCTTTTGCGGGCGAGGGTAATCCCTATCTTTATCGAGCCATGGAAGACTTCGATTTATTCGGAGTATTGAGTGGTGGGGTAATCCCTAGGTGTTCAAGGTGCTCCAGGAACTAAGAAATGCTGCGTGCGGATGGGTGAGTCTGCATCAATGTGGGGAGAATGGTGCAGGCATTGAGCGCATAAATCGGTCTGCTTCCTGGCAAGCCAATTCGGCGACAAGTTTGATGGCGTCGGATACGCGGCTTTCCAAATAGCTGACAATCAGGCCCTGAGGCGGGAGCGGCATGTCAGTTTCGATAATCCGCAGCTCACCCCTGACAACCTCCTCGCGTACCGGCGGCAGTGGTATTAACGCGTTTCCAAAACCGCACCGCACCAGTCGAGCAAGCGCAGCTATCGAATTAACACAATGCACCTTTCCCATTGGCACACCGGCGCGCCGATACACGTCCTTGAGCACAAGGTAAGGCTGAGAGCCACGGCTCATTGTGACCACTGGTTGGGTAAGCAGCTCTCGGACGTCTACCTTACGCTCGCCTTTATTGCCAGGCCCAACCCATCCAATCCGCATTGGGAGGCAGGTCGTGCTAACTACACCATCTCCGGCCAGCTGGTCGGTCTGGAGAGCAATATCGACATCCCCGTCGCGAAGACTCTTGTTCAGTCGGTCGGTGGACTCAGAACTCAGCTGAACTTCAATTCCCGGATAGGATGATTGGAGATGCTCGATGAAGCTCACGAGCCAAGTGTGGACCACGGTATCAATTGCACCGATGCGAACGCTGCCGAGCACGTTCTGGTCTGACTGTCCGAGCTGCATGATGTACTTCTGCATCTCGATTACCCGCTCGCCAAGCGGAATCAGCCTCATGCCTACCGGGGTCAGGCGCAAGTCCCCAGCATCTCGGGAGAAAACTCGGGCGCCGATTTCTTCCTCCAGTGATGCAATACGATTGGAAATCGTAGCTTGGGTGATGTGGAGCTTTTCGGCAGCGGCGCGAAAGCTACCCAACTGCACGACAAGGATGAAGCTCTCAAGAAAGCGAGTGTTCATGTGAGTACAAAGCTCGGTTTCATGCCGCTGCAACTACATTCCGGCGCTACGGCAATGTCAGCGGCGCTCAGCACTTGTTACGAACGCATCGATGCGCCGCCACATCTCCACCGGATTAGAGTACATCGGAAAGTGGCCACAATCGCTGATTTCTGCGAGTTCGACGCCGGACTTGGCCAAAAGCGGCAAGTACGTCAGATAACTATTCTGTTCACCGTACATGAACATCCTCGGGAAAGGTAACGACAAGAACTTGCCCATGAGGTCGCCGTGGTCCGACAGGTGCACCATCGACGTGAAGATGCCGGACACCGCCTGCGCGCGGACCTTGTGACGGAGGCTTGCGGCGTAAAGCGGTGAAGAGTACTGAGAGGAGTGCCAGTTTCGGTCGATGAAGTCGTTGAAGAACGCTTGAGGGTCTTCGGTGGGGAAGTCCATAATCTGCCTGCTCAGGAAGCAGTCTTCCGGTGCGACGTTGCCCTCAATGTCAACGAAGCTCAATACTCGGTCCCGCAACTCATTCGCGAGCATCAACGCCGTGAGTCCACCCATGGAATGCCCGACCAAATGAAAGCGGTCGATGCCCGCATGAGCAACCATTGCTTTGGCCGTCTCGACCAGGAAGGGGACAGAGACCTTCCGAAGGTCGCCGCAGGAAGTCTCTCCACAACCCGGAGCGTCGTAGGCCAGGAACGGACGGCCAGCGAGTGCTCGGTTGACGGCGATGTCGGCGTAGTCCTCTTTCGTCGAGCCGAACCCGTGCAAGAACACGATAGGTACAAGCTCGCCCTGACGACTAATGGCAGCGACCTTAAGCGCCACGCCCTCGACCTCAAGCGATACAGTTTCTTTTCGAGTGTCTCTGTTCATTGTCATCATTGGATGTTGTTGTCTTGATTCTCAGAAGGTTCAGTCGACCGTTGCCCCAGACAGCTTTACAGCCTCTGACCACCTTCGAATATCTGAGCCAATCAAAGTACGGAACTGGGTGGGTTTCATCGTCAAGGGCTCCGCACCTTGGCCTTTCAGCTGTGCCACGACCCCGGGAGATGCCAGGACCGATTGGACTGCATTGTTCATCTTCTCTGTGATATCGCTGGGTAGGCCGGCTGGGGCAAGCATTCCGTACCAAGGCTGAGCATCAAAGCCCTTAACACCTGACTCTGCGAGTGTGGGGATATCCGGGAACAAGGGGGAGCGCTCGGCGCTGGTAATGGCGAGTACCTTGATATTGCCTGCCTTCACCTGAGGCATGATGGGAAGTGGGTTCTCGAAGGCCAGTGCAACTTGCCCTCCCACCAGGTCGTTCAGCAGGGGACCGGAACCCTTGTAGGGGATGTGCTGCAACCTAGTCTTGGCTTCCACGTTGAACATCTCACCAATAATGTGCTGCGGCGAACCGGAGCCAGCAGAACCGTACGAAAGCTGGCCGGTCTTGCCCTTGCTGATGATGTCCTGAATCGAGTTAAGGCCGGACTTGGCGTTCACCGCGACAACAAAGCTGGCCTTGGCCAGCGGAGAGACAGGAGTGAAGTCCGTCTCAGGCCTATAGGGCAGCTTGGGATACAGGGCGCCAGCGATAACAATCGGACCGCTGGAGCCGACCAGGAACGTATACCCGTCCGGCTTCGCCTTGGCAACCAGGTTCGTGCCGATGTTGCCACCCGCTCCGGGCTTGTTCTCAACGACAAAGGTTTGGCCGAGCTTGTCGTGAAGCTTTGCGGCAAGGATGCGCGCGAGCACATCCGAGGTGCCACCGGGGGCATAGGGAACGATGAGAGAAATGGGCTTGCTGGGCCAGCGGTCTTCAGCGTGTGCTGCTGAGACAGTGGCGCACACGGAAAGGGCCGCGACCAGAAGTTTTGCGATGTTTGAGAATTGCAGCATAACGGTCTCCTCCAATCGGTGCGACCGTTCGGCCGGCACGATTGTATTGTCGTGTCGCGACGTAGGGGCAGCGATGTTGCTGACCCTACTTCCAATCTCACTTAAGAGACAGGCAGAACCGATGAATGGCTTCGCAGGCCTTACGCAGCGAATCGTTGTCCAGCGCGTATGCGATGCGGATGTATGGGCCGAGCCCGAAGGCCGACCCGTGCACCACGGCGACATTGGCTTCTTCAAGCAGGGCGAGGGCAACATCCTCGTCCGTGCGGAGCAGCGTGTCGGCGGGCGTGGTTTTGCCTAGCAGACCTTCGCAAGATGCAAACGCGTAGAACGCACCGCCCGGTACAGCACAGCTCAGTCCCGGCGTATTGTTCAGCAGGTCCACCATCATGTCTCGCCGCGCCTGAAATACGGCCTTCGAGTCGCAGATGAAATCCTGAGGGCCTTGCAAAGCGGCGAGCGCAGCGTGCTGCGAGATTGAGGACGCACCAGAGGTTTGCTGGCCTTGCAGCTTCTCCATCGCCTCGAGCAACCATGCCGGCCCGGTACCGAAGCCGATGCGCCAGCCCGTCATGGCATACGCCTTGGATACGCCATTCATCGTCAGCGTCCGGTCTTGGAGGCGCGGCTCCACTTGGGCTATCGTATGGAACTTTTCACCGTCGAAGGTCAGGTGCTCGTAGATGTCGTCAGACAGCACCAGTACGTGGGGATGAGCCAGCAGCACTTCTGCCAGCCCGGCCAGTTCTGCTTGCGAGTAGACGGCGCCGGTCGGATTCGACGGGGAGTTGAGAATCAGCCAGCGCGTCTGAGGCGTGATAGCCTTGGTCAACGCGTCAGGCGTCAGTTTGAAGCCCACGTCGGCACCGCACTGTACCACCACCGGAGTGGCTCCACACAGCTGAACCATCTCGGGATAGCTCACCCAGTACGGAGCGGGAACGATGACCTCGTCACCGGTGTTCAACGTGGCGGCGAGGGCGTTGTAGATGACCTGCTTGCCGCCCGAACAGACGATGGTGTCTTGCCAACTGACATCGAGTCCGTTCTCGCGATTGAACTTCTCGGCGATTGCTTCCCGCAAGGCGCGCAGTCCGGCGACCTGAGTGTAGCGAGTATAGCCGCTACGAATGGCGCCGATAGCCGCCTCACAAATGTGACCCGGCGTGTCGAAATCGGGCTCTCCGGCACTCAGGGAGATGATTTTCGCACCGGCCGCACGCTTGGCGGCGACGCGGTCCATCATGCGGTATGTGGCCGACGGCTGGGCGTTGGCAAGATTCACGTTTAAGCGCTGTTGCTCGGCTCCCATCACGCCTTCCTCTGCAAGGTGTGGTAGCCAAGAGCTTCACGGGCTTCACCCAGCGTCTTGCCGTTGGCAATGTGCTCGCGAATCTGCGATTCGACGACCTCAATCTTGCGTGCAAGTTCAGCGACTTCCTTTGCACGCTCACGCGGGATAACGACAACGCCATTGGCGTCTGCCACGACGATGTCGCGAGCACAAACGCGGGCGGTTCCCACAGACACGGGCGTGTTCACGGATTCAACCTGCACGCGGTCCTTGCCGGTACGCATGAATCGACCACGCGTAAAGAGCGGATAGCCGTCGCCGAGCGCCTTGGTCACGTCGCGGCAAACGCCGTCAATCACGGTTCCGGCGATGCCGCGGGCGCCTGCGTACTGCGTCATGATGTCGCCCCACACCGTGCAATCGGTGCGGCCGTCGTTGTCGATGACGACGATGTCGCCGGGTTGCACGTCGTCGATGAAGTCACCGACAGTACCTGGAGGCGTGCTAGCCGACACGTACTTGACAGTGAAGGCGGGGCCGACCACAGGCTTGCGGTAGTTGTCCAGAGGGGAAATATCCAGGCATTGACCGGGAAGTCCGAGGCGGTCCATCGCGTCAGATACGCCAGGGGTGTCGAGGCCCTCGAAAAGGGCTACCAGTTCCTTGTCAGTCATTTTGCTTCCTTGCTGTTGATGGCTTCGAATTCCTTGTCGTGCATGACTTCCTCGACAGAGCGTCCAGAACGCACGGCCTGCACCATGCCGTCCTGACGACGCGCAATGCGCTCGCCCAAGTCGAGCACTTCTTCGATTCGGCTCGCGGGGACGAAGACGGTGCCGCAACGGTCCGCGATGACATAGTCGTCCTCGCTGACCACCACACCCGCGAACTTGACGGGCTTGCCGGAGTCGACCTGCACCACGCGGTTGCGCGCGCTAATCATCGTGACGCCGCGGCCGAATACGGGGTATCCGATGGATTCGCTACCTTCAATGTCGCGACTAACACCGTCAATGACGGAGCCCCGCACCTTCTTCGCTGCCGCCGCGTTGGCCAGGATGTCACCCCAGCAAGAGATGCCATCGATGCCGCCGGCGATTACCAGAATGCGGTCATCAGTCTGAATCTGGGCGACTACCGGCGTGATGAGATGCACGGTAGGTTTGGCATCAGTTTTGGGGCCAAGTTGTATCGTGCTCGCGCGACCCACAATCTTGGGGCAGTCCCAAAGCGGGCGAATGCCAAAGGTCGCACCGGGGAGATTGAGGAAGTCGAGGGCATCCGAAACCGTATTGGTGTCGAGCGATGCCAGGCGGTCCAGCAGTGAAGGAGTACTCATGATGAGAGAGTGTGTGGGGTTGCCATGTTCATACTGTCGGCGCTAGAGTTACAAATGTAAATTCCGAATCCAGTAACCTTTCGATACGCCAAACCTATCAATCGTCATGATTAACTTCAGGCTTGTTCGGCATCTCTATCTGTTCCTCGCGGTGGCTGAAGAAGGGAATTTCGGGCGTGCCGCGAAGCGGCTTGGAATGTCCCAGCCGCCGCTGACGGAGCAGATTCAGGTGTTGGAACAGGCGCTTAAAGTGAAGCTCTTCGAGCGCGGCAGGAAGGGCGCGACTCTGACTCCAGTTGGGGTGGCAATTCTCCCGGCAGTTCGCAAGTTCGTGGAGCAGCTGAACCGACTCGAACTCGCAGTGCAGGAGGCAATTACCGGCAGCACGGGTGTGCTAACGATTGGCGCAATCTCGTCGGCGCTGGTCGATACGTTGCCCGGCTTGATTGATGAATTGGGGAAGAGATTTCCTCAGTTGACCGTCTCGGTTAGGGAGATTGACAGCGTCGACGCGGTACCTGCGTTGGAGAGGGGCGACATCGACTTGGCCTTCGCGCGACTCGAAGGCGACATGGGGGCAACAATTGGCGCCATTCCACTGAAACAAGACCGGCTAGCCGTTGCTCTACCGAAGACCCACAGGCTCGCGGACATGCCCAGGGTTCGTCTCGCTAGCCTCGCTGAGGAGCCATTCGTCATCTTTTCTCGCGCGGTCAGTCCGACGTACTTCGACAGTATCATCGCAACTTGCCGCGCTGCCGGCTTTTCGCCCCGGATACTCCACGAAGTACGAACTGTTGCTACTCAGGTGGCGTTTGTTGGCTGTGGGCAAGGTATTGCGCTCGTGCCATCGTCTATGAAGAAGGCCGCACCCGAGAGCGTGGTTGTTCGTCCGTTAAAGGAGGCCGTCAATGTCGTCACCACCGCGATGGCCTGGTCGAAGAGCAGGCAGAGCCCTGCAGTTGAAGCCGCCATCGACATCCTTTCGAGTGGAAAAGTGGCCTCGTCGAAGTCACTTCAGCCACGCCAGGCGGGATAGGGCCAACTAGATTAACCATAGGTTTGGCGTATCAAATCCATCCGGTATTTGGAATTTACAGAAGTGAGGCGTTGCCGGAGAGTTCGCATATCACCGCGACCTTTCCAGGAGATGCCTGTGGCAACATCCAACCTAGTAATTAATCCCGTTCCAGACCTCGCGCCTGCCGAAGTTATCGAGGCTTTCCGAAACGTGGTCACTCCGCACATCAGCGACAACCTGCAGCGGTTGTCCGGCGTAACAGGGCTGAAGCGATACAACCGCAGCCGCAAGCTTGTCGGTACGGCCATCACGGTCAAGGCTCGACCGGGTGACAATCTGTTGATTTACAAGGCGTTGATGGAGTTGCAACCCGGCCACGTTTTGGTCGTCGATGGCGGCGGCGACTGTACGAACGCGCTCGTGGGCGAGCTCATCATGCAATACGCGGCGGAACGGGGTTGCGCCGGCTTTGTTCTGGATGGAGCCATCCGCGACACGGCTGCGTTCTATGAGGCAGATTTCCCGTGTTACGCGAGGGGCGTCAGCCATCGAGGACCCTACAAGATGGGGCCGGGTTCCATGAACGCGCCGGTGTCGATTGGGGGCCAGATTGTCTCTCCAGGTGACGTCGTTGTTGGAGATGAGGATGGCGTAGTCACATTCCCTGTGTCTCAGGCAGGCGCTTTGCTGGATGCAGTCACCCTAACCGCGAAGAACGAGCAGAAAATCATGGCAGAAATCGCAAGCGGTGTGAGGGAGCAGGAGTGGCTTCGCAAGGTGCTTGAGCCTCACGGCCTGTACTAATTTAGCGTTGAAGAAAGGGAGGTGATTCAGTTCGCCTCCCGAGCGGGAACCTCTCGCAGTAACTTGAGGCCATCAGCTCAATCTGGTTAGGGGCTCGCGCTATATGGTCGTCAATGCGCAAGTCTGTCACCAACATGTAGCTTGGCTCGTGGCCGAAGGTGATGGGAAACTTGGCGCTCATCACTCTGCACGAATACGGGAATCGAAGGCAGAGCCAGGCGTTCGGCGGCCACCGGCAGCGCGATAAACTGCCGGCGAGACATACGGAATTCAGTCATTTGTTAATTCGCGCCAGCCGGAGGTGGCGGGATGACGCAATGGGTCAAGCACGCAGCGGCGCGCTGGTGTTGAGCGGCCGTCGTGAAGCAGAGTGGCTTTACCGACCGTTAGCAGYTCAATCGGTCGTCTTACTTAGATGCTCGACGAGAAGTGCAGCTGAGCCTGACAAAGCGCGGGAGGCGCTCGTGGCAATGAGCAGCCTTCGCTCTGCCCAGCTGTCCACGAGCCGTATAGCTTTCAAGCCCAGGGGTTCGAGCTTTCGAAAGCATGCTCCGAGGGGGAGTACGCCAATCCCCAGATTCGAAGCTATCATTTCGGACATGGCGTCAAAGCTTCGAACTTGAACGCGCAGCCGCAAAGGGAAGCCGATGTCATGCGCCGCGGTCGAGATGGTGTTGAGCAGTGAGCTTCCGCGATTCAGACCCACGAAGTCATAAGAAAGACAGCTTCGAAAGTCGATTTCGTCCACTTTGCCTAGGGGATGGGTCTTGGAGCAAAGGACAACCAATCGGTCAGTCCGATAGGGGAGTACGTTTAGCCCGTGGGTCGGCGCACCTTCGACAAATATCCCCACGTCGGCCATCCCTTCCACCAACGCGCGCACGATGTCGCCACTAAGCTGCTCCTCGACCTCCACTCGTGTGTCAGGGTAAAGGTGCAGGAAGCGCTCCAGAGCAGAGGGAAGAAACTCGACCAGGGCGGACATGTTCGCCCAAAGCCTAACATGGCCGCGTGAGCCGTTCGAGTATTCGCTCAGCTCATTGCTGAAGAGCTCGAACCCCTGGAACAGTCGCATCGCGTGTTGCAGCGCCACGTGTCCAGCAGGAGTCAGCCGAGTCCCGTGAACTGTCCTCTCCAACAGTATTGCCTTCGAGGCCGCTTCAAAGTCCGAGATGCGCCGGCTTGCGGCCGACAGCGCTAGATTGCATCGCTCCGCCCCCTTCGTAATGCTGCCTGTCTGCGCTACCGCGCAAAACAGACGCAATGTGACGAAATCCACACGAGCGGGGTTGATGAGGTCTTGTGACATGGACAAATCTTAGCAGGTCACTGCGACCCATGTCTTCGCAAAATGCGAAGGACGCATGCGAAATTAGGAATTCCTCCCGCACTTTCAGCCCGCATACAGTCAGGTCATTCGCAAAAATGCAAGAAGGAGACAATCTGTGATTCATCACTTGGACCATCTTGTCCTGACCACCAGCAACGAGGAGGCCTGCGTCGACTTTTACGTCGGGCTCCTCGGGATGACGCTTGAGACATTTGGCGAAGGCCGAAAGGCATTCAAGTTCGGCGAGCAGAAAATCAATCTCCATGAGAAGGGCAGGGAGTTCGAACCGAAGGCCCACCTGCCGGTCCCTGGCGCGCTGGACTTGTGCTTCATTGCGTCGATTCCACTGGATGACGTCATCGCGAAACTGAATGCGCGGGGCGCCCGCATTATCGAAGGGCCGGTCGCCCGTACCGGCGCGAACTACCGCCTGCGTTCGATTTACCTGCGCGACCCCGACCTGAACCTGATTGAAATCTCCGAGAGGGCCGACGCATGACCCAGGAAAAATCCGGCCGCACCATCATTGGCTTCGTGGGTCTTGGCCAGATGGGCAAGCCGATGGCGCTGAACTTGATTCACGCCGATACGGACCTGCGTGTCACGTCAAAAGTACAGGACCCATATCCCGAACTGCAGGCAGCAGGCGCTACGACGGCCGACACCTTGGCCGGCCTGGCCGACGCCAGGATTGTGTTCCTGAGTTTGCCGGGCACTGCAGCAGTACTCGACGTGCTGTTCGGCGACGGCGGCCTGGCATCACTGCTGCGCCCCGGTTCTATCGTCGTCGATACCAGCACCATGGAGCACGGTGCCACGATGGACATCCATACTCGTCTTTCGGCTGCCGGAATCGCCTTCCTGGATGCGCCGGTGTCGGGTATGCAATCGCGCGCGGAAGCCGGCACGCTGACTGTCATGTGCGGAGGCGCCGAAGAGACGTTCGAAACAGTGAGGCCATGGTTCGAACGGATGGGCAACAACATCCTCTATATGGGTGACGCCGGCAGCGGACAGCTGACGAAGCTCGTGAATCAGCTGCTTTTCGACATCAACTGCGCAGCTCTTGCAGAGATTCTTCCCATGGCGCGACGCATGGGACTTGACCCGGAAAAGATTGCGTCGGTCATCAACAGCGGCACGGGGCGCAGCTACGCGTCGGAGTTCTTCCTGCCGCGCATCCTCGCACGCCACTTCAGTGACGGCTATCCGCTCAAGGCGGCTTACAAGGACCTGGTTAGTGCCGCCGAGCTTGGCGCGCGCCACTGCATCCCCATGCCGGTGCTCGCTGCAGCCACCGCTACCTATCAGATGAGTCTGTTGGCCGGCCACGGCACCAGCGACAAGGGCGCGATGACGCGCTTCTTTGAAGACATGCTTGCCGTGCAGTTCAGCGCCGCAGCACCCCAGACGGAGAAAGAAAATGGCTGAACCGCTTGGCCTTGACAATGGCCTGACAAACTACGGCGACCGGGATTTCGCGCGTTATCTGCGCCGCTCGATGGCGCATTCGATGGGCATCTCGGGGGAACTGCTGTCGAAGCCGGTTATCGGTATCGCGGCATCGCCGAGTGATTTCAACAACTGTCACCGCTACATGCCGCAACTCGTGGAAGCGGTATCGCGCGGGGTGTTGGCTGCAGGCGGCTTGCCGCGCATGTTCCCCACGGTGTCGCTGGGTGAGGTGTTCCTTAACCCGACCAGCATGGTGTACCGCAATCTGATGTCGATGGACGTCGAGGAAATGGTGCGGGCCCAGCCGATGGACGCCGTCGTGCTGATTGGCGGCTGCGACAAGACTGTCCCGGCTCAGCTGATGGGCGCCGCTTCTGCCAATCGCCCGGCCATTCAACTGGTGACTGGCCCGATGTCCACGGGTCGCCACAAGGGTGAGCGGCTGGGCGCATGCACGGATTGCCGTCGATTCTGGGGCAAGTTCCGCGCCGGAGAGATTGACCAGCAAGAAATCCAGATGGTCGAAACGCGTCTGGCCACCACAGCCGGAACCTGTGCCGTCATGGGTACCGCCAGTACGATGGCGTGCATTGCGGAAGCACTCGGCATGTCGCTGCCAGGTACCGCGGCGATTCCTGCAGTTGACTCGCAACGTTTGGTCGCCGCTGAAGAGAGCGGAAGGGCTGCAGTGCGACTGGCGCGTTCGCCAATCCTGCCTTCGCAAATCATGACCGAGCAGTCGGTCGAGAACGCCTTCCGCGTCCTGATGGCGCTGGGCGGCTCCACCAACGCCATCATCCACCTCACGGCCGTTGCCGGCCGCCTCGGCATCCGCATTAGCCCGCAGCGGCTGAACGAGATTTCGGACGAGACGCCGGTGCTGGTCGACCTCAAGCCGGTGGGAGAGGGCTACATGGAGGACTTTCATGCCGCAGGCGGTATGGGTGCGGTGCTGCGCGAGCTGCGCCCGTTACTGAACCTGGACTGCCTGACCATTGATGGCCGGACGCTGCGCGAGCGTCTGGACGAACCGGCTGGCTGGGTGGACCGCAAAGTCATCCGTGCGTTCGACAAGCCGGTTAGCGAAGTTGGTGGACTGATTGCCCTGCACGGCAGCCTGGCACCGGACGGTGCCATCTTCAAACGCGCTGCCGCCACGCCTTCGCTGTTCGAGACCGAAGGCCGCGCGGTGGTCTTCGAAAGCCTGGAAGACCTGGCCAACCGTGTCGATTCGCCAGACCTGGACGTCAATTCGGACGACATTCTGGTGCTGAAGAACGCCGGCCCTCTAGCTGCTGGCATGCCTGAGGCTGGATATCTGCCTATTCCTTCGAAGCTTRCAAAGGCCGGTGTGAAGGACATGGTGCGTATTTCGGACGCTCGCATGAGCGGCACTGCCTACGGCACCATCGTGCTGCACGTCTCTCCAGAAGCCGCTGCGGGCGGACCGCTGGAAGCAGTGCGTAACGGCGACCGGATTCGCCTCTCGGTGTCGCAGAAGACCATCGATTTGCTGGTCGAGCCTGAGGAAATCGAACGCCGTCTTACGGAGCGCAAGCCGCTGCCCCAGAAGCGCGGTGGCTATCAGGAACTCTATCAGCGCACAGTGACGCAAGCCCCTGAAGGCTGCGACCTCGACTTCCTCGCCCAGCCTCGCAGCTGACACCGTTCGTTACCTCCTTACTTGATTGACCATGAACTTTTATCCTCAGTTGCTCGCTCGCGCCGAGCAGGGAAAACCCGTGCGCGTTGGCCTCATTGGCGCAGGGAAATTCGGCTCGATGTACCTGGCGCAAGTGCCCCGCACGCCGGGCGTTCACATGGTTGGTATTGCTGACCTAAATCCGGCAAACGCGCATGCCAGCCTTGAACGTGTGGGTTGGGAATCCGGCCGCGCAACCGCAGCCTCGCTCGACGACGCCGTTAGCAAGGGCACGACGCACGTCGGCGATAACTGGGAAGCGCTTGTGGCACATCCCGGCGTTGACATCATTATCGAATGCACGGGCAACCCGATTGCCGCTGTCGACCACTGTCTGGCGGCCTTCAAGCATGGCAAGCATGTCATCAATGTAACGGTCGAAGCCGATGCGTTCTGCGGCCCGCTGCTCGCGCATCGTGCCCGCGAGGCAGGCGTGGTGTATTCACTGGCCTACGGCGACCAGCCGGGCTTGGCTTGCGAACTGGTCGACTGGGCGCGTACCTGTGGCTTCCCCATCATCGCGGCTGGTCGCGGTCACAAGTGGCTGCCGCAGTTCCGAGAATCCACACCTGATACGGTCTGGGACCACTGGGGCGTGACGGCCGAACAGGCGCGAATCGGCGGGATGAACCCGAAGATGTTTAATGCCTTCCTTGACGGCTCCAAGCCGGCCATCGAAAGCACCGCCATCGCGAATGCCACTGGCCTCCAGGTGC
Organism: Cupriavidus sp. 05T313; assembly: GCF_056396665.1. NCBI lineage: Bacteria > Pseudomonadati > Pseudomonadota > Betaproteobacteria > Burkholderiales > Burkholderiaceae > Cupriavidus > Cupriavidus sp. 05T313. The sequence continues at coordinate 24,339 of NZ_JBFTLX010000042.1, forward strand.
AAGCCGAAGGTATCACCTTCGCACCAGCGTCTGTCGAAAAGATTCCGACCGTCATGCGCCTCAAGTCCGATGGTGGCGTGCTGTCGGCCAAGGGCGTGGTGGACGTGGTGTCGTCGCTGAATCCCGACGGAAGCTCTGTCGGCTATGACATCCGCAAGGGTGTGTGGGTCTGCGTCGAAGCACCGACGGACTACATCCAGCGCTGTTTCAAGGAATACCAGGTCTTCACCGACCCCGATGGCCGCTGCATGGTGCAGTACAAGAAATGGCACCTCATCGGCCTGGAGCTTGGCATCTCCGTGGCGAGCGTCGGGCTGCGTCGCGAGCCGACCGGCGTTGGCCAGCATTTCAATGCGGACGTGGTTGCCACTGCGAAGCGCGACCTGAAGGCTGGTGAGATGCTGGACGGCGAGGGCGGCTACACGGTGTTCGGCAAGTTGTTCCCTGCTCAGGAGTCGCTGCGCCTTGGCAGCCTGCCGCTTGGCCTGGCCCATCACATGAAGCTGCGTCGCGACGTCAAGAAAGACCAGTCCCTGACGTGGGAAGACGTAGTCATCGACGCTGAGCAGCCGGCCTACCGCGTCCGCAAGGAAATGGAAGCACTGTTCCAGAAGTAAAGGAAACCAACAAAAGAACCGGGACGGCACCCCCGTCCCGGCAATAACCAAAAGGGAGACAGAAGATGAACTGGAGCGTGAAAGCCTCCGTGACGGCGCTCTTGCTCACCACGGTATTGCCGGCATTCGCCGCCGACGCCTATCCGAGCAAGCCCATCACGATGATTGTCCCGAGCGCGCCCGCCGGGTCAACAGACATCGTTGCGCGACTTATTGGCGAGCAGCTTGCCAAGGATTTGGGACAACCCATCGTCATCGAGAACCGTCCCGGTGCAAGCGGCAACATCGGCACGGAAGCGGTAGCTCGAGCCAAGCCGGATGGCTATACGCTCCTCATGCAGTACTCGGGATATCACGTCGGAAACCCGGCGCTATTTCCCCAGGCACGCTGGAAGCCTAAAGATTTCGTATCCGTGGCGCTCGTGATGCGCGCCCCCCATGTGGTAGCGGTAAGCGGGAAGATTCCGGCTCAGAACCTCAAGGACCTGATTGCGTTCGGCAAAAAAGACAATCGAGGCCTGTTCTACGCATCGTCGGGCAACGGTTCTATCCAGCACATCGCCGGCGTCGTGTTCGGCAAGCAAGCGCAAGTGCCGGTCACGCACGTTCCCTATAAGGGTGCAGGTCCCGTTGTTAGCGACCTCATTGGCGGCCAGGTCGATATTTTCGTGACGACACCTCCGTCGGTGATTGGCCAGGTGAAAGCAGGAAAAATCAAGGCTCTGGCCTACACCGGACCGAAGCGCCATCCGTCGATGCCAGACGTTCCGACTTCTGCCGAAGCGGGATTGCCAAGCTACCAAGTCGAATCCTGGTTTGCCGTCTTTGCCCCGACGGGAACGCCGCCCGACATCGTGAACAGGCTGYCCGCGTCGATTAAGAAGATTGTCGACAGCCCGGACTATCGGCGGAAGATTGAAGAGCAGGGTGGGTTCGCTGCCTACATGGACCCTCCTACGCTCGACAAGTTTGTGTCTCAGGAACTCGCTACCTGGGCGAAGGTAATCAAGGACGGAAACATCACGGCTGAATAAGAAAAATTCTGAGGAGGCAGCAATGAAGGCGGCGCACCTGGTAGCAGCGGCAGCGGGAGCACTCGCAGTCTTCACTTCGGCGGCATCAGCGGCTGAGGTCGTGAAGACCGAGGCAGGAGCGGTCTCCGGCATCGGAGAAGGCGTGAAGAACTATCGCGGCATTCCATATGCGGCGGCGCCGGAAGGTAAATTGCGGTGGCAACCCCCTCAACCAGCCCAACCGTGGGAGGGGGTGTTGGATGGAAGTCGTTTCGGTCCCGATTGCCCGCAGCCTGCGGAGTATCCCGAACTGCGTGGCAATGGAATGAGTGAGGATTGCCTCCGTCTGAATATATGGACTCCGGCAAAGGTTGCTAGTGATAAGCTCCCTGTCATGGTCTGGATTCATGGTGGTGGCTTTCGATACGGCTCGGGTTCGCATCCGACCTACGATGGCGAAGCACTTGCCCGTAGGGGTGTCGTGGTTGTCACCATCAACTACCGTCTTGGCTTGTTGGGATTCCTGGCGCATCCTGGCCTTGCCGCAGAGTCGCCGACGCACACTTCCGGAAACTACGGTCTGATGGACCAAATGGCTGCGCTTCGTTGGGTCCAGCGAAACATTGCAGCGTTTGGAGGGGACCCGGCGAAGGTGACCGTCTTTGGTCAATCTGCTGGTGCACATTCCATCAGCACACTGCTGCTGTCCCCGAAGTCGAAAGGACTCTTCCAGCAGGCCATCATGCAAAGCGTTGGCGTGATGCGGCCGCAGGCTACGCAGGCAGAGGCACAGGAATTCGGTGCGAGATATGGTGACCTCAAATCGCTGCGCAAACTCTCTGGCAAAGACCTAGTCGAGCTGCAGAAGAAGGGGCCGAAGTCCGATGGCAGGATGACAGCGCCTGYGATGATTAGCCTCGTACAGGACGGGGATATCGTTGCCCGGCCTGACTATCAGGCAATCGGCTCTGGAGCGTTGCCCAACATCCCGATTTTGGTTGGTAGTAACGCGGACGAGGGCGGCAAAGCAGCGAAGAGCTTCTTGCAGCCGACCGTCGAACGCTACTTTTCGTTTTTGGACCAGAATTTCCGTGGATTTGAGTCGCGAGCCAGGGCTGAGTATGGCGTGGAGTCTGAAGGTCAAATTTACAAAGCCACCGCCGATATGTACAGCGATACGCAGTTCAACTTCGGCACGCGCGAACTCCTTCGCGCGTATGCGAAAGCAGGACTTCCCGCTTACCGATACTTGTTCTCACGGCACAGGAACGACAGCAAGGCAGCGCCGGTGCATGGTGATGAGCTTCAGTACGCTTTCGACAATCTCTCCGCGTCGCATCGCGGAAAGAAGCCTCCATTCACCAACACCGACTCGAAGGTCGCAGTTGCAATGGCGGATGCATGGGTGAGCTTTGCAAAGACCGGGGTACCCGGAAGTCCCGAGCACGTGGCATGGCCACCCTTTAAGCTCCCACATGAGGCGTATTTGGACTTCGCGGACTCGGTACATGCCGAAAGCGGATTCAAGAGTGGGAGGTTGGACCTTGTGCGCGACTATTACGCTAGCGGCCGAGGTCAATAGTCACCTGATAGCCTGCGTCGGGTTCAAAGAAACTTTTTTGCAGACTGGAGTGCGCCAGCACTAGACCAGCGCGGACGGCGGAGACAGGACTCTACGCGTCCGGATTTCTTTTTCGGAAAGGCGTGTTGACGAACGGTCAATTTTCGCCACACGCCTTTCCTTTCACCATCCTACGACGACATTACCCCCAAGAAAGAAGAGGGGTGGCTGCACACGCGTGCAGCATGCCGCGTCAATCGGAACAAGACTTCGCTCTTCAGTAAGGTTGGTCGGGCTAGGTTTCCGATTCGGTTATGCTTGCTTCTATCGATTCGTATCTCCCCATTGGCTACAAGACTGTGCGGATAGACCCCATCACCCTGACCATCTTTCTCACGGTTGTTGAGGAGCAAAGTCTGGCGCGCGCCGCAGAGCGGCATTTCATGGCCGCTTCGGCTGTCAGCAAGCGGATTAGCGACCTCGAAGACGCGCTGTCAGCGCGGCTCCTCGACCGGCACAGCGGCGGCGTTCGCCCGACAGCGGCAGGCCTTGAGCTCGTCGAGTATGCGAAGGGCATCGTCGACTTGCTTCAGCGCCTGCGTGCCGACATGAGCCAATACAGCGAGGGTACGAAAGGGGATGTTCGGGTTTACGCGAATAGTACGTCGATAGTCGGCTTCTTGGACCAGGACCTTCCCGCTTTCCTCAATCGCTATCCCCAGGTTGAGGTACGTCTGGAGGAGTGGAGCAGTCCGTACATCGTGCGGTCGCTGAAGGACGGCTTGGCCGATGTCGGCCTCTTCTGGGCTGAGACACCTCATGCCGGACTCGAGACAGCAGCGTATCGCTCGGCTCGCCTTGTGGCTGTCGTTCCGAAGGGGCATGCCCTTGCCGACAAGCCAAGCGTGCAGTTCGCGGAGACCCTGGACTTCGCTCATGTTGCCTTCCATGAGGGCAGCATGATTCACAGACTATCCCTTCAGGCGGCTGAAGCACTCCAGCGAACAATTCGAACTCGACTCCAAGTGACAAGCTTTGACGCCATGAGAACCATGGTGTCGGCGGGGGTCGGCATCGGCATCATGACCGACGTCACGGTTGCTGCAAAGCACAATAGGGGCGAGCTTTGTATAGTTCCCCTGCTGGATGACTGGGCCGGGCTGGAAATGAGAATCGGTTATCGCGATTACGCAGCACTTCCGCGAGCGGCGCAGCAATTCGTTGAGCATCTGTCAGCCGAGAAGTCCACGCCGGGCTAGCCATCAAAATCTGGAACGGCCGCCATCGAAATCCAATTATTTACGGTTCTCCGAGTTTTTTCGACACTAGCCACTCAAGCAACAAGATGGCTGGTGCCCCATGACTCTTCCGTTGGATGGAATCACAGTAGTATCGCTCGAGCAGGCAATCGCGGCTCCCATGGCAACGCGTCACTTGGCGGATTGGGGTGCTCGTGTTATCAAAGTCGAGCGTCCCGAAGTAGGCGACTTCGCTCGCGGCTATGACAAGGTCATGCAGGGCATGTCCAGCCAGTTTGTCTGGACGAATCGCACAAAGGAAAGCGTCGCGCTCGACTTCAAGACCGAGGAAGGTCGTCGTGCGCTTGATGCGCTTCTTGAGAATGCGGACGTATTCCTGCAGAACCTCGCCCCCGGGGCTGCCAAGAAACTCGGCCTGGATGCCAAAAGCCTGGTCGCCCGCCATCCGTCCCTGATTGCTTGTGATATCTCCGGATATGGTTCGACTGGCCCGTACCGCTCGAAGAAGGCGTACGACCTGTTGGTTCAGTGCGAGACCGGTTTCCTCTCCATCAATGGCACCCCGGACGCGCAGGCAAAGTGCGGTCTGTCAATTGTTGATATCGCCACAGGCATGTACGCGCTGAATGGCATCCTGATGGCTCTGTACCGTCGTGAGCGTACAGGCCAGGGTACGGCGTTTGAGGTCTCACTGTTCGACAGCATGACCGAGTGGATGAGCTATCCCGCCTACTACACGCGCGACAGCGGAACGCCCCTTACTCGTGCTGGTGCGCGGCATGCCACTATCGCTCCATATGGTCCCTTCAAGGCCGGAGACGGCAAGGCAGTGTTCTTTGGCATCCAAAACGAACGTGAATGGCAAGCGTTCTGCACTCGGGTGCTGGAGGACGCTTCTATCGCAGTTGACCCGCGCTTCAGTACGAACCCGCATCGACTGGCGAATCATGCCGAGTTGGAGGCGGTGATTACGGAACGGTTTGCGAAGTGGTCGAGCGATGAGGTCGCCGTGAAGCTCGAGATGGCATCCATTGCGAATGCCCGCCTGAATGATGTCGCGGAGTTCCTGCAGCATCCGCAATTGCACGAACGTGACCGAATCCGAACTGTCGATAGCCCGGTTGGACGGCTTCAGGTGTTCAAGCCGCCTCTCATCATTGACGGAATCGAGCCGGTCCTCGGTGCTGTGCCAGCGGTCGGCGAGCACACAAACCAGGTCCTTGCCGAACTCGGATTGGATGGGGCGGCTCTGGCTTTGGCGTCTGCCGCAGGGAGTGTCAAATGAGGATTACACGAACTTATCTTGCCGTGCCAGCCCACCAGGAAAAGCTGGTGACGTCTGCCGCGCGCTCCGACGCTGACGCCGTATTTCTGGACTTGGAAGACGCCGTGCCTGAGACGATGAAGGCCGCGGCCCTCGGAGCTGCGGTACGTGCTATCAACGAACTTGATTGGGGCGACAAGGTCGTCGTAGTCCGGGTGAACGGCACTGGGCCCCGCCAGCGGAATGAAATCGACACGCTGGTGAGGTTCGCAACTAGGCTGAATGGCGTGCTGCTGCCCAAGGTGGAGTCGGCCCAGGAAGTCGTCGCCATTCAGCACCAGGTGGACGGTACGAGTGTCGCCATTGAGGCGATGATTGAGACGGCCAAGGGCTTGGTGTTTTGCGAGCAAATCGCTGCCGCCGGAGGAAGCCTCGAGGCGCTGCATTTCGGGGTAGGCGATTTTGGCGCCTCGATTGGGGCCAAAGGGGTGGAAATCGGTCTGTCGCATCCGCAGTACCTGATGACCTCCCGCGCGGAATCCGGCTACGCGGACACTGCCCTCGACATGTGGGCCTACCCGATGATGCGCATCCTGGTTGCCGCAAGCGCCTTCGGGTTGCGAGCCATTGACGGGCCCTGTGGTGCCTTCCGCGACGCAACGCTTAGTGAATCCAGTGCGTTGAAGGCAGCAGCCATGGGATATGACGGCAAGCAGGTCATCCATCCTTTGCAGTTGGCTTTCACCAATCGCGCTTTCACCCCCTCGGAGGAGGAGTACGTTGCCGCGCAGCGGATTGTTGCCGCTCTTGCGGAGGCGGAACTGGAAGGGCGCGGTGCCGTTCAGCTCGATGGCAAGCTGGTGGACTACGCGAACATCCGGATGGCAAAGAAGGTGGTAGAAGTCCGCGACCGCGCTATCGCATAGGCGGGGCCCATTTACTGAAATGCCGGCCACGTTAGAGGGCCGGCAATACCCCAGGAGACAAAAATGAATCGACCGGTTCGCATGGCGCTTGCCTGCGTTCTCTTCGGCGCATCGCTCGCGAACGCCGCCACGGACAACTACCCTTCGAAGCCAGTAACCATTGTGGTACCGCAGGCGCCCGGCGGTACGAACGATATCGTCGGCCGAATTATCGGCGCCGCACTTTCCCAGTCCACAGGTCAGCAGTTCATCGTTGACAACAAACCTGGCGCCGGCGGAAACATCGGAAGCCAGTACGCTGCCCGGAGCAATCCGGACGGCTACACGGTTCTGCTGACCATCAGTAGTACCCAGGCAATCAACCCTGCGCTGTACAAGAAGATTCCGTTCGACCCAGTGAAGGACTTTGAGCCCGTCGCGCTCGTGGCCAGCGTGCCGAACGTTCTGGTGGCCAACCCGGCGTTTCCCGCAAACAACATGAAGGAACTCATCGCGTTGGCGAAGAAGAAACCGAACGAGTACCGGTTCGGCTCCGCCGGCAATGGCTCCCTCAATCATCTCTTGGGCGAAATGCTGAACAACATGGCCGGCATTTCCCTCGAGCATGTGCCGTATAAGGGCGTGGGCCCGGCGCTCAATGACCTGTTGGGCAATCAGATTCCGCTAGCCTATGCTAGCCTTCCTTCGGTCATCTCCCATATCAAGGCGGGCAAGTTGAAGGCTCTTGGCGTCAGCTCAGCCAAGCGTTCCAGCGCTGCACCAGATATCCCCGCTATTGCCGAGACTGTCCCGAACTATAACGGAGACCTTTGGGTCGCTCTCTATGCGGTACACGGCACGCCCAAAGACGTCGTTGCAAAGTTGACGAATGCGGTGGACAAGGTTCTTGACGACAAATCGGTCCAGGAAAAGCTGAAGGCTCAGGGCGCCGACTTGCCGAGGGCCACACCGCAGCAACTCTCCGCGATGCTGAAGACGGACATGGACAAGTGGGCCAAGATTGTCAATGCATCTGGCGCCACGGTCGACTGAGCGGAAGTCACCGAAGCTAAGGAAGGTATGGCCGCATAACCCTTTCCATTTGGGAAAGGAAGGTCAACAAAACCGCGGTTCTCCTATCTCGGCCTTCCCCTCATCATGTAAATGAAGCGACCCGGGCGGCGATGCCGCCCGCAGTTCATTCAGGTTGGCGAGTCGCAACACGCTCGCGCGAAATCCACCTCAGACCGTACCCCGGCACTATTCCGATGAAGATTGTATTCCTGGACCGTTCGACCATCTCCCCTCAGACGACGCTCAAGACACTCCCGTTTTCTCACGAGCTTGTTCTCCACAATGAGACGGCCGACGAGGATGTGGCGGGCCGTATCGCTGACGCTGATGTGGTGATTACCAACAAGGTGAAGCTCAGCGGTCAGCAACTGGAGCAGGCGACCAAGCTCAAGCTCATCGCCGTAGCAGCGACCGGCACCGATATCGTCGACCTCAAGGCGTGCGCGGCGCGAGGTATTGTCGTCTCCAACATCCGGAACTATGCCGTCAATACGGTGCCGGAACACACATTTGCCCTGATTTTTTTGCTGCGTCGCAGCCTGACGGCGTACCACGATGCCGTGCGGAATGGACGCTGGCAGGAAGCCGGGACCTTCTGCTTCTTCGACTACCCCATCAAAGACCTGCATGGTTCGGTACTGGGCATCATCGGCGATGGCGTTCTCGGACAATCGGTTGCTGCACTTGCACGAGCGCTGGGCATGCAACCGCTTATCTCCACGTACAAAGGCCGCAGTGATATGGGGCCACTGTACACACCGTTTGAAGAAGTCCTCCGCCGAAGCGACATCATCACTTTGCACTGCCCTCTGACTCCTCAGACCCGCAATCTCATCGATGCCGCGGAATTTGACATGATGGAGAAGCGTCCGCTGCTCATCAATACGGCACGCGGTGGCTTGGTGAACGAGTCCGCGCTTGTAGACGCCGTGAAGAGCGGGAAGGTTGCTGGTGCGGGTTTCGATGTCGCCACCCAGGAGCCCCCGAGCGAAGACCACCCCTTCCAACAGTTGAAGGACGAGCCCAACTTTATCCTCACCCCACACGTCGCGTGGGCCAGCGACGAGGCGGTGCAAGGATTGACCGACCAGCTCTTCGACAATATTGCCGCGTTCGTTCAGGGAAGCCCTTGCAACGTAGTGGTTTGACCCACAAGCTGCCACAGGAGGCAAAGCCCATGAGACGCTACCGCAAAGCAAAGATTGTCGCGACGCTGGGGCCGGCGACGTCATCCCTCGAGGCTATCCGTGCGCTGTTCGTCGCCGGAGCAGATGTCTTTCGATTCAACTTCAGTCATGGGTCTCATGAGACTCATCAGCAGAACTACGGTTTTGTACGTCAGGTTGAGAAGGAAACTGGGCGGCCAATCGCGGTACTGGCCGACTTGCAGGGGCCCAAGCTGCGAATCGGGATGATGCGCGAACCAAGCACCCTGGTCGAAGGTGCGGAATTTGTCCTCGACCGCTCGCTGGAGCCTGGTGATGCCACGCGCGTGTGTTTGCCTCACCAGGAGCTGTTCGACTGCGCAGAGCCCGGAAAGACGCTGTTGATTGACGACGGAAAGCTGCAGCTCCGCGTGGAGACCGTTGAATCGGAGAAATTGGTGACCACGGTCATCACCGGCGGCGTCCTCTCTTCGCGCAAGGGTGTGAATGTCCCCGATGCCGTCATCCCCATCCCGGCTTTGACGGATAAGGATATTGCCGACGTGGAATTTGCACTGGCACTCGGTGCCGACTGGGTTGCGCTCAGCTTCGTGCAGACTGCGGAGGATGTTACGGCGGCAAAGGAACGAATCGCGGGCAGGGCAACAGTCGTTGCGAAGCTGGAGAAGCCGGCGGCAATCGAGCATCTCGAAAAAATTGCACTGCATGCCGACGCAGTGATGGTAGCTCGTGGCGACCTTGGCGTTGAGCTGCCGCCCGAACGTGTACCCGCTGTACAGAAGCGAATCTCACGAGTATGCCGGCAGTTGGGGCGCCCCGTGATTGTCGCGACGCAGATGCTGGAATCCATGATTTCGGCGCCTGTGCCCACGCGAGCGGAAGCTTCTGATGTCGCAAGCGCGATTTACGACGGCGTGGATGCCGTGATGCTCTCGGCAGAGTCTGCGTCTGGTCGGTACCCCCGGGAAGCAGTCCAGATGATGGACCGAATTATCCGAGAGGTCGAAGCCGACCCGCTTTATCGCAACCTGATTGATGCTCAGCAGGTCGCTGCGCTGTCCAATCGACAGGATGCCGTATGCGGTGCTCTTCGTGACATTACTCGGACGGTCGGCGCAAAGACCACGATTGCCTACACATCTTCCGGTGCCACGACGTTGCGAGCTGCCCGTGTGCGGCCGCAAACTCCGATTGTCGGTGTAACACCGTCCCTCGAGGTCGCACGTCGGATGTGCCTCACCTGGGGCGTCCATGCTTCGGTGGTACCTGACGTAAAGGATGTCGATGAGATGGTTGCTGTGGCCAGCAACGCAGCATTGACTGAAGGCTTCGCCGTTGATGGTGAAGAAATAGTCATTGTTGCGGGCATGCCGTTCGGCAAGCACGGTTCGACAAACTTGGTGCATGTCGCCCGCATCGCAATGGCCCAGAATTCGGCGCTTAATGCAGGGACGGCCTCCCCAGAATCGGCTGCTCGTGAGGGAGTTCCCGCATGAACAAGGCAGCATTTCGCGTCCTGGTTGCCCCCGATTCGTTCAAGGGTAGCCTGGGTGCCTCGGATGTAGCCGAACGGATTCGTACGGGGATTCTGAGGGCCGTTCCGGAGGCTGAAGTCGTGCTGGCGCCGATAGCCGACGGCGGCGAGGGAACGGCGGAGGTTCTGGCGGCAACCCTGCCTGGCATGTGGGAGGAGGTATGTGTTAGCGATGCCAATGATGCGGAGAAGCCTGTACGCTATTTTCTTGGTCACAGCAATGAGTATGGGAGCATCGCCATCCTTGACGTGGCAGCAGTGGTCGGCCTTCCTGATGCCATAGCCAAGCCAGCCAGGCGGACAACGCGGGGTGTCGGGCAAGCCTTGCGATTGATTGCAGCGCGGGGGGTTATTGATCCTTGTATAAATGATGACATCACCACAACTCGGCCTGCTTCCAGCACGCGGCAATGATGTTGGCGCGTTGTTGTGCGCTGCGCAGCCGATTGCGGGCGGTCGTTTTGAGTTCGGT